>JAICQI010000561.1 GCA_025937955.1 Pyrinomonadaceae bacterium | reverse complement strand
CAAGGCCAATAACATGTCTGTGAGAGGTCACACGTTGATATGGCACCAACAGAATCCGGCGTGGCTATTCAATGATCCAAGCGGGAACCCGATGACACCCACTCCGGAAAACAAGGCGCTGCTGTTGCAACGACTGGAGAATCACATTCGCGCAGTCCTCACACACTTCGGCAACGACATTTATGCGTGGGACGTAGTGAATGAGGTAATCGATCCCTCTCAGCCAGACGGTTTCCGGCGTAGTCCGTGGTTCAATATCACGGGTACGGAGTACATCGAGCGAGCATTCCGCGTCGCACATGAGGTGCTGCCAAATGCGAAGCTCTATATCAACGACTTTGACACGACCAATCCGACCAAGCGACAGTTTCTCTTCAACCTAATCTCGGATTTGAAGAGCCGGGGAGTGCCCATCCACGGCATCGGACATCAGATGCACAACAACGTGGATTTTCCGTCACGTCAGGCGATCGTCGACACTATTAACCTGTTTTCCAGCCTGGGAATCGATAATCAGATCACTGAGCTTGACGTCAGCATCTACAGTAATTCGCTGCCCGGTCCTATTGTTGACTATGCCGACATCCCAGTGGACCGTCTAATCAGTCAGGGCTATCGCTATCGAACGTTCTTTGACGCCTTCAAGGAGCTGCAGGGAAAGATCAGTTCGATCACGTTTTGGGGACAGGCCGACGATCACACCTGGTTGACTTCGCCGGCGCGAGTCAATGCACCGCTGCTCTTCGATACGTCACTCAAGAAGAAGTTTGCGTACTGGGGCCTGATCGATCCTTTGCAATTGCCCGGCGCAGATTTGTCAGCTGAGATTAGCGCCACTCCAAATCCGGTTGTCAGTGGCCAGACTATTAGCTACACCATGACCATTCGAAACAATGCTGACAACGATTCAGCTCCGTTCCTGCCGCAAGACGACGATCTTCCAGCAGCCAACGTTTTATTAGTAACAGCCGTTCCGGCTGGAACATCGTTTCAGTCACTGACAACACCTCATGGCTGGTCGTGCGACAAGCCCGCTGTTGGTCAATCAGGTGCGGTTCAATGTTCGATTGGTTCACTGGCGGCCGGCGCATCCGCGGTGTTCACGTTGACCGTCGAAGTTGCCTGCCCGACGACCGATGGGACGCAGGTAGCCAATTCGGTCAGTGTTAGTTCAACGACTGCGGATCCAAATCTCGCGCCAAACAATGGTGCTTCAATCACGTCGAATGTTTCAAACCCTGCTCCGGTGATTTCAGGGTTGGCCGTGGACAAACCCGTTTTGGGATCTCCCAATCATGAGATGGTGGATGTAACGCTGACTTATACAATTGCGGATAACTGTGACGTAAACCTGGTGCCTGAGATCACAATCTCCAGTGATCAGCCACAAAACGGCACTGGGGACGGCGACACGGATATCGATTGGGAAATTATCGACGCCCATCACATCAGGCTACGCTCCGAACGTGCGCCAACGAGTACCGGCGGGCGTACGTACACAATTATCGTGAAGGTCACTGATTCCGCCGGTACTAGTACCAGCAGCTCCGTGACGGTGCTCGTACCAAGGTAGTAGTGCGTAGTTTGATCAACGGCGAAGGCGTTGGCTAATGTCAGCGCATGGCTGGAGCGCGGCGCCGGATGCTCGGCTAAAAACCCCAACAACTAAATACTCGCGAAATCTCCCCTTGACGGTCCAGGGGAATGGACTGTACTCTATCTCCCTAGATAATCTAGGGAGACTCATCCGATGGCAAATAACCGGACAGATTTGATGCAAGGCACGCTCGAACTCTTGATTCTCAAAACCCTGTCACATGAATCTATGCACGGTTATGGTATCGCGCAGCGTATACACCAATCGGTCGATGATCTGCTGAAAATCGAGGACGGCTCACTTTATCCGGCACTCTATCGCATGGAAGAACGCGGCTGGATCGCGGCTGAGTGGGGCGTTTCGGAAAACAATCGTCGAGCGAAATTCTATAAATTAACCAGAGCAGGTCGTAAACATCTTGACGCGGAACGCGCTAATTGGGACCGCATCTCTCGCGCTGTTACGAAAATTCTGCAAACTGCTTAACGAGGCAACTCATGAAAGACCTGACACGCAAATTTTTTAATTCTCTCGGCAGCAAAGCGATTGAGCGTGAGGTCGAGGAAGAGTTGCGGTTTCATCTCGAACTGTTGACGGAGCAACATCTTCAGCACGCTGACACGCTTGTAGAAGCAAGAGCTTCTGCATTAAGACGCTTTGGCGATGTCGAACAGGTCAAAGACGAGTGTGTTGAAATCAGCAAAAGGAAGCGCCCTTTCATGCGCGCGCTGAAGTCTTTCCTGATTCTGACTTTTCTCGCCGGCATTTTCCTGCGCATTTTCGCCACGGAACTTCATGTCGAGCGTGTCGGGCAGATGCTAATTGCAATTGCGATTATGGGTCGTTTGTTTCTCTATGTGCGCGGCTTAAAGCCGGCGGGCTTCCGGCCTAAATCTGATGACTCGTCGCCCTTGATGTTGAATGGCACGGCTAAGACCCCAGTCAGCCTTTTTGAAGTAAACAATCTTTAGCAAGTAAGTCTCAAAACCTAAAACAATCTATCGGATTTGGACGCGTATAAGTGTGTCTTCGCCGGGGAAACTATGCTCAAGATTAGAGAGTTGACAAAAACTTACGGGAGCAGCATTCAGGCTCTAAAAGGGATCAGTCTTGATGTACCTCCAGGAGTGTTCGGATTGCTGGGGCCTAACGGCGCCGGCAAGACGACATTGATGAAGATACTGGCGACGTTACTTGAACCCGACGCGGGCACAGTCGAGATAAACGGCTTCGACGTAATCATTCAAAAGGACAAGGCGCGGAGGTTGCTCGGCTACTTGCCGCAGGACTTCGGTCTATATCCAACATTAACCGCCGAGCAGATGCTCGACTACTTCGCCAAACTCAAGGGAGTCACAGATAAGAGACAACGGCGGGATTTAATCGATGCTCTGTTCGAAAGAGTAAATCTTTCGGATGCACGCAAGCAGCGACTGGGCGGCTTTTCGGGAGGCATGCGCCAGCGTTTAGGGATTGCACAGGCACTGATCGGTCAGCCACAACTCATCATCGTCGATGAGCCTACCGCAGGTTTGGATCCCGAAGAACGGATTCGTTTTCATAACCTTTTGGCGGAAACCGCGGGTGAGGACGCGGTGGTGATTCTCTCGACTCACATTGTCGCCGACGTCTCGAGCCTTTGCAGCCAAATGGCGGTCATTCGACGGGGGGCAATCCTGGCTTCCATCACGCCGCAGCAAGCGATCGATCAGCTTAAGGAATCAGTTTGGGAAGCCACTGTTCCGCGCGAGCAGGTCGCGGCTTTAAAGTCTCGTTACCAGGTGATCTCTTCGCAGATGGTTGGCGGACAGGCGCGGTTGAGGGTGATCTCAAAAGGAGTGAGACCCAGCGAAGAGTTCAAGCCGGCAACTCCGGTTCTCGAAGACTATTACTTTGATCTCGTAAACCAACGAGAGCGAGCGAGCTAAAATGAGAAGCCCCGGTCGGACGCCGTTCGTCGCTGTCTTTCAGAACGAGGTGCTACTCAATACTAAGCGCGTGGCTCCTTACGCGTTGATGATCCTGTTCATCGCTAACGCTGTGTTGTGGTGGAGCCGGCCTGCGGTCCAATTTGGGTGGGCCACAAACAGCGACTGGTACATTGTCAGAAACCTGCTGGCTTTCTCTTTCTTACTGGGACTTCCGATCTTCAACGCAGTGATCATGGGTGACCCGGTGGCTCGAGACTTCCGCACGGGAATTGACCCACTAATCTTTTCCAAGCCGGTCACTCGCGCGCAGTACCTTTTCGGAAAATTCTTTGGGAACTTCTTTGTGCTCGTGTGCTGTCAGGCTGTTTTCCCACTCACGCAGCTGGTGCTGCAAGCATTTCCTACGTCGCGGATGATTGTCCTGCCCATTCGAGTATTCCCTTATTTCAAACACTTCTTCTTTTTCCTGGTCATCACGCACTTAGTACTGGCAGCTTTTTACTTTACCGTCGGAACGCTTACCCGCAACAGCAAAATCGTTTACGGGTTGGCTGCCGGCTTTTATCCGCTTTATATCGCGTATGGACTTCTCTTCATCAGGCCCATGCCATTCCGTTGGCAACTCATTCTCGATCCGATGCTGCTCGGTGCAAGTCTTCGCGGCAACGGCTTTCTGCACACCGCGGAGTTTCTCAATCAGTATGTCGTGCATTACACCGCTGACATGATCGCGAACCGGGTGGCGATGATTCTCTTCGCGGCCCTTTGCCTGGCAATTCTTTACGTTCGATTCACGATGGCTGAACGATCCCGAAATGTAGAGAAGTATTCCACGCTCAACCTTTCGACTGCTGGCGAGGTCTATTACCTGGCAAGTTCGCCGGCGACACACCTCGACGAATCCGAAAAGCCTGACTACACAGCAAGCGCGTTTGTGCCCGCCGTGAATAATCGCACCGTGCCTGAAGTAGCCCGCGGCAACGAAGGAGTTCGCGCCAATTT
>JAICQI010000766.1 GCA_025937955.1 Pyrinomonadaceae bacterium | reverse complement strand
GGAAACATTGTTGCGTCAGCAGCAAGACGGTTCTTTCCGTCTAATCGTGGCATCGTTTCTGTCCCGCAGAGAAGCCGAGGATTTCGCTGAGCGGATTGTACGGGATGGTTTTCCAGTGGTCGTCACAGTTAGACCCGTCTCGAATAACCTTGTGTTGCACCGTCTCGAGATAAATGGATTGAGGAATCGCGAAGACGCTAAGCATCCCATCCACATCGGCTTCATAAACCGGTGGCTACCATTCACTCCAAAGCCGGCAATCGAAAATCAAGCAAATCAGGTAATTTCAGGCTATTAGCTTGCGGGCTGCCGGGGATTCTTCGGCAGCCAGCCTTCTCGCCAATCGCTCAGTGCTGTCACATCCCCAAGGTTCAAACCACAAAACACGAAGCACCTCTCGACGACTGGTTGCCTCAATATCTTCTAGCCGACGCCAAGACATAAATCGGCACAATACTCGAATGCGCGGAATCGGCTTGAAAAGGCCACTGTGTTTGCGCTGGTAATTGCCCTGGCTTACCCTATTGGTTCTTTATCTCATGACCCATAGCCGCGGGATGCTCGGTTGTTAGAAGTGAGTCAGGGTAGACGTTGAAGCGTCTGAATCGTGGGCCTACTGCACCTGCCATGCACCCCACGCTTTCAAATCTCCAGGCGAAGGCGGCCAAAAACATTCTTGACAACCGTCGCAACAGTGTGCGAACAATGTCTTTCTGTTTTATTACGCGCCGATTGCGCGGAGATTATAAAATGATATTTAAACTCCAAGCCGACGAAGAGAGTATTCGCTTGTCGATCGGCGACACAGATCGCTGGAAGATGTTAACGCAGTTCCGACTATCAATATAAGGTTCTGAGCGCTAGGTCTTAAGTCACCGTACCGGACTGACATCGGCCTTTTATGTACAACGAACACTTTGGCTTCCTAGCGCCACCGTTTAGTGCCACGCCGGATTCACGAATATTTTACGATAACGAATTGTATCGCGAGGCCTTTGCCAATCTGCGTTACGGTATTGAATGGAGAAAAGGTTTAATCCTGCTGACCGGCGACGTCGGCACAGGAAAGACCACCCTGCTCGATAAGATCATTCGTGATTTGGGCTCGACCATTCAGGTTATCTTCATCTCTTACGATCAACTCAATTCAACCGAGCTGATCCAGCTAGTTTCCCGTGGCCTGGGCCTGGTGAGCGATCCGCAGGACCGGGTTTCGAGCATCGAGCAGCTGCGCCACTACTTGATCGCACAGTTTCGCAGGCGCCACATCGTTGCGCTACTAATCGATGAAGCGCAGAACTTGAGCGATGAGACATTCGAATCGATTCGTTTTCTTTCAAACTTTCAATATGGCGGCGAAAAATTACTACAGATCGTATTGACCGGCCAACCTGAGCTTCAAATCCGACTGAACCACCCGAAACTGCACCACCTCAAGCAACGCATCGTCATTCACAGCCGTCTTACTTCTCTCACCAATGACGAGGTCAGTCGTTATATTACCTTCAGAGTTCGTGGCGCAGGATTTCGCGGTAAAGATTTATTCGATGCCGAGGTACTTGCGGATATCAGCTTGTTTTCCGGCGGTATTCCTCGATTGATTAACATTATCTGCGATAACGCACTACTTCTTGCCTATGCCGACGGCAAGAAAACAGTCACGACCGAAATAGTTCAAGAGGTTGCCCGCGACCTTGGATTAGCAAACCGTCCCGAGCCAAATCGTGGCGCTGCTTTCACGGCACCGGACATACGCCATTCCGCCTTTCAAACCACCCCTACTACATCGTCCGGTCCTACCGCTGTTATGCAACCGCCCCGGCGCAAAAGTTTAGCATGGGTACCCATTGGCTTAGTCCTGGCTTTGCTTGCCCTTGGCGGTGCCGGCGGAGGGTTGTATTCTCAGCAGATTAAAGGGTATCTCGGGCAAGTGGCGGCCACCGACAATCATCCGGCGGCAACGCTTAATGAATATCAAAATCGTCCAGTGAGGTTACGAACCAGCGAGTCAGAGCTTTCTTTGGCACTGCGCGAAGGCGTAACCGCGGTGCGCGCGAAGCCGGAGGATCTTCCGAAAGATCATGCTGCACCGTCCTCGGCACCCAACTCCGAGCAACCTCAGCCGCAAGAAAACTCGCCCAAGAAGAGAGATTCGCGTTTGGGAACCTTTGAAGTTGTTGGACAATCATCGTTTGTCCGCGGTAGCCCTCGGGCAGACGCCAAGATTATAGCTACGCTCGAACCGTCGACACGGATAAAGGTAGTCAGCGCCAGAGGAGATTATCTTCAGGTACAGGCGGTTTTCGAAGGCAAGGCAATTCGCGGTTATGTGCATCGCGAAGATGCTTTTTTTGAACGGCCAACCAAAGATAAGCGGCCACCGAATGGGAATGTAGTTTCCGGTGTGAATTAAGATCATCCTGCGCACCTGTTTACCGATACAGGATCACGCAAATACCCACTGTCATCGCACCCACCAGATTCGATCGAAACTTTACGAATACGGATCTGCCCAAGTTGACGTTGTGCCCTTCGTACCTGCTGAACAATAACCTCATTTGTTTGCGAGTAGAGTCATAGACGTCTTAAAGAGCCGGACCGCCAGGTCGGGGCTATTCTCACCAAGCAACCCAACCGCATAGAGAATATAGGAGTTATCCAAATAGACCTGCGGGCGCTCCGGACGGAGGACTGTCGCATCAAGCTGCCGTTTGCCGGAACCGCGCACGATCATTGAACCATAAGGGTTGTGTACGAATACGCCGCCAGTTGCGATGAGCCGTGGCGTATTGCGTAAATCTTTGCCGTAGTGGACCCAGGCCTGACCCGCGGAAGTCACAATCCTTTCTCGTTTGCCCACATGACGCTCCACAGCAATATCTACGGCGAGGCGCGCCAATACGACGTCGGCAATCGTGTGCCAATTTTCCTCGGGGATACGAGCAGTTTTTTCGCTAATCTCGTTGATGTAGCGCCCGATCTCATCGCGCGAGACTTGCAACTGAGGAAACATCGAGCGCCATTCCGCATCAAAGCGATCCGGACCGACCTGCTCCAGAATAGTGGCGGCGTTAAAACGAATGCCCAGATCCCCTTCCACGGTTCTCTTGGCGTACGGCTCCGGGAGTCCTTGGGTTATGACATTTTCGCCGGCGGGATAGCCGTAGCCGAT
>JAICQI010000098.1 GCA_025937955.1 Pyrinomonadaceae bacterium | reverse complement strand
CGGACGGGCATCGAATGTCTAGTCAACATGGACGCCAACATCGCCGGAGCCGTGCTTTTGTTGTGTGACCAGCCTCATGTCACCGCAGCCACGATTTCTACTCTGGTCGCAACGCACCACGCCACCGGAAAACCGGTCATCGCCTCGGCCTACGCTGGAAGTTTCGGCGTGCCGGCTTTCTTCAGCAGAACACTCTTCAAGGAACTGACTCAACTCGAAGGCCCGGCAGGCGCGAAAGAGATCATCAAGAGGCATGCTTCGGAGGCGCACTTCTTACCATTTGCGGAGGGTGGAGTGGACGTGGATACTCCCGATGATTTCGCGTGCCTGATTGCAGCGAACGAACGAGTCATCAGGGATTAAAACGATCAGGAAGAGCGGCAGACACAGTCAGTACCACCTGCGATAGCGGGTGGGTAAATGATCAGTATGCGAAATTGCGATTGATTTTGAGTGCGAATGAGTGACCCACCCGCTATCGCAGGTGGTACTGACTGTGTCCAACAGAATTTCCGACTCTAGAGGCAAAGCCAAAGCGAATAAAACGCCTACTGTCTCAGAAAATGATCAAGCTCATCGCGCACTATGCGATAACACTCACATGACTTCTCCTCAAGTTTGGTTCGATCGAGGATAAAAATGTTGCCGCGCATGTAACGAATGGCGCCCGCTCGCTGCAACTCGAGGGCGGCGCCCGTCACAGCAGTCCTGGGAACGCCTAAAGTATGTGAAATGGTCTCGTGTGTTAGATTCAGATTATCGGAGTTGACTCGATCCTGAACTGTCAGCAACCAGCGGCTGAGTGCTTCGTTCATCGAGTGAAACCGATTACATATAGATGATTGTGAGATTTGTGTGATCAATACGTTGAGATAACGCAGCACGAATTCATGAAAGGTTTTTCCTCTATCAAACTCTTCTTGCAACCGTTGCGCTCTGATCTTCCATGCCTGGGTGGTGAACTGAACCGTAACCTCATAGGGGATCATATGGTTCCCTAAGATTATCGGTAAGCCCACTACACCTTCACTGCCGACACTGGCAACCTCTACTGTCGAACCCGTTTTAGTTGTGACCAGTAAGGAGAGTAAACCGTTCTCCGGGAAGTATGCGTATTTGATGTTATCGCCACTAAGATAAACGGTCTCACCCTTTTGCAGGTGAACCTCTTCGAGATGCGGTAGAAGATGGGCAAACTCTTCATGAGGAATAACCCCTAGAATTTTATTCCTCATACCAAGTTGCCGTGATGCTGCAAGCATGGTTAGTCCCTTTTCACATCGTGGGAACTCTTTTTTGTTCTGGGCGTTACTACGATTGAGTTGGCGAGAGAACAACTGCAACGAGGTTTGCGAGTATATATACTCGGAGTAATGTGTCAACGATTGTTTGATTGCTTGATAGGTCGCCGAGTAACTGTCGGGGTTATGATTTTTCAACACAGTTGTGTCAGATCTTGACAGACAAGACCTATATGATTACCAAGTCACGTATCACACAACTCGGTCCAGTTCAGACTCATCTGAACTGGACGGATATACTGTTAGGCTCCCCCTCCCGACGGTCTCCCTAAACATAGCCCTGTTTGCTTGAGATCCGAGAGCGCTTCCCATCTCTCGCATCTCCCCGACCTCAAAGATTCCACTTCTTGAGCTATTGGCTCAAAGGGCGGTAGCCTGTTCTCTTCACGGATACAAAATGACAAATAATGATCTGATTGTCGCAAGCGGTGCACCCTCGGCGACCTCCGTTAAGTGGCCCATGCTTGTCAAAGTTCTTCCGGGCCTCCTGACATTAGGTTTTGCAGCCTGCCTTGCTATGCTTTCGATCTGGTCTCTGTCTCCACCGGAGATTGTCACGAATGTACCGCCAGGCGAGTTCTCTTCAGCACGCGCGCGGGACTATCTGAAAGCTATCGCTGCCAAGCCTCATCCGATCGGTTCACCCGCACATGCGGAAGTGCGCGACTACATCCTCGCTGAACTGGTGAAGATGGGACTCGAGCCGCAAATTCAGAACACAACTGCCGTCAGAACCCGCACTGGCTCAGCGCACCGCGCAGCTACTGTCCAAAATATCGTCGCAAAACTCGGAGGCACTGCAAACACCCGCGCGGTCTTGTTGGTCGCGCATTACGATGCAGCCCCATATAGCCTGGGAGCCAGCGATGATGGAGCTGCGATTGCAAGCTTGCTCGAAACCTTACGCGCCTTGAAAGCAAACGCTCCGTTAAAAAACGACGTGATTTTTCTCGCTACAGACGGCGAGGAGATCGGACTACTCGGCGCTAGCGCTTTTGTTCAGCAGCATCCGTGGGCCAAAGACGCCGGCGTGGTACTCAATTTCGAAGCACGCGGAGACCATGGCCCATCGATCATGTTTCAAACAACCGAGGGAAACGGTTGGTTGATCGACGAGTTTGCTGAAAGTGTAAGCCGGCCGGTAGCTAACTCCCTCTCAGCGGATATTTACAAACTTCTTCCAAACGAAACTGACTTCACTGTCTTCGATCAGGCCGGCATGAACGGTCTGAACTTCGCTTACATTGAAGGTGTAGGCTCTTATCACTCAAGTCTCGATAACATGGCCAATCTCGATGAGCGAAGTCTGCAACATCATGGGATGTATGCACTCGCTCTCTCGCGCCGCTTTGGGAACGCAAACCTGAGTGGACCAATCAGCAGGAATGAAGCTGTTTACTTCGACCTGTTCGGAAGAACACTGATCCATTACTCGCGAACAATAGCGCTCGTCCTGACGATTCTCGCGGCGCTCATCACTGTTGTCATGATCGTTTTGGGTTTAAGGAGAGGGCAATTGACGTTGTCAGGTCAGGTCTGGGGATTCCTCGCCCTGTTGCTCAGCATGATTGGCGCGACGTTGCTGGTGATGTTGGTTTACTGGGCACTCGCTACATTCGCCGGTTCAAGAACGTCATTCCGGCAGGGCGATACCTGGACAAACCATCTATATCTGACTGGCTTCGTTCTTCTGACTGTTGCCGCGACTGCGATTTTATATAGTCTGTTCAGGAAAAAAGTGAGCATCGACAATCTGGCAACCGGCGCGCTCCTCTGGTTTTTGCTTTTGCTGATTGTCTCTCACATTCTGTTTCCGGGTGGGAGTTACTTGCTGGTATGGCCGCTTTTGTTTGCGCTCATCGCCTGGATTCTCAAGTTCACTTTGCCTGCGGGAAAGTTGTCTTTAACTAAACTCTGTCTCATTGCAACTGTCTGCGCGGTGCCCGGCCTCATCTTAATGTCGCCACTGATATATCAGACATTTGTTGCTGTCGGAATCAGTCGCACGAGTTTCGTCGTGGTTCCCGTGACGCTGCTGCTGGGCCTGTTTTTACTAAACCTCGAGCTGATCGCACGTAGTTTCAGATGGTTGTTACCAGGCGCTTCGGCGCTGGCCGCAGTTTGCTTCATAGTGGCGGCTCTCTTGCAACCTAATTTCAGTCAGCAACAGCCCAGAAGAAATGAACTCTTTTACGCGTTGAATGCCGACACGGGTAAGGCTGTGTGGGCCAGTAGCGATGCACGTCCGGATGAATGGACTTCTCAGTTCTTGTCCAGTGATGTTACCGCGGCGCCGATGAATGACTACTTTCCCTGGTTAAACAGTGCAGTCTTTCTACAACAGCCCGCTCCGGCTGCAAACCTGGCAGCTCCGGAGATCAAGGTTCTGGATGACCAGGTTCAAGAGCAAACAAGACGAATACGCATGCGCGTCAGCTCAGCGCGAGAGGCTGCGACGCTCTTTATCTATTCGGGTACCGAGATCTCCGAAGCGGCTGTTAACGGTCAACCACTGGCTAAACGACAAGACGGACCAGCCTGGGGGAAGGGCCAGGTGCTGGTTTACTCGGCGCCTCCCCGAGAAGGTATTGAACTACTTCTCACGACTAAATCTGCTGAGCCGCTGATCGTGAAAGTGGTGGATCGATCGTTTCAATTTCCTGAACTAACGAACGTAACAGTCAAGGCCAGGCCGAATTACATCGTACCAGCGCCTGCCAGTTTCAGTGATTCTACTTTTATCGGTAAGAGTTTTTCTTTGCCGGTCGCACAGGCAACGGTTAGTAGCCTTACGAGTCATTGAGGATCTGGTCAAAAAAGCTCCGCCATTACCTGCAAGTAACGACGGAGCATATTCAACAACCTTCACTGCACGAGGCGGTAAAGGTGTGCAGCGTGACAGCCGCATCATAACGCAACGTGCAGTGTTGACTCAAGAAGTTCACGAGTCACATCGCATATGCCTTCCTCAAGCTAACTCATAATCCTAGCTCCACTTAAGTCATTCACCACGAGAACGATTAGGGGCTCCTCGGCGACTCACCTCGCACGCGGAGCGCCTGATTCCATCGTTTGAGTTGCGGCTTAAGCAAACCAGAGGAATGTAAATAGCCATGTGACTCCATTCTAAAAATGGAGTGAATCATGGGTATCGAAACAGGAGTAGAAGATCGTCAGTGGTACTGTGTCCACACCAATCCCAAGCAGGAAGAACGCGCCAACAGTAATCTCATCGCGTGGGGCGTCGAGACTTTAAATGCAAAGGTAAAAGTTCGCCGTCACAACCAGTTTACCGGCGCGCCCACGTACATTACTCAGCCGTTATTCCCGCGATACATATTTGCGAAGTTCAATGCACGTGAACAGTTATCCAAGATTCTGTTTACGCGCGGAGTTCACAACGTAGTCTGTTTTGGCGATAGCCCTGCTTGCGTCAGTGAAGAGATCATCGACCTCATTCGCGCGCGCATCGACCAAAATGGCTTCGTGAAAGTCAATGACGATCTGAAACCAGGAGAACGGGTGGTTATCAGTGCAGGGCCATTGAAAAACCTGATAGGAATATTCGAGCGTGAGGTGAAAGGCAGCGAACGTATTATGATTCTGCTAACGGCAATCGGGTATCAGGGTCACCTTGAGGTCGATAGAAATCTCATCAAGCGAGCCGTAGGATAAGTGTGTCATCGCAATCGATCCGTTGTGATAAAATCGAACCCATGAACACTCTTCTTCATAACCTCCGCTACGCAGTTCGCATGCTGCGTAATAACTTGGTATTTACAATCGTTGTGGTGCTGACACTCGCTTTTGGCATTGGCGCTAATACTGCGATCTTTAGTGTCGTGAACGCCGTAATCCTGCGGCCGCTTCCGTTCGCAAAACCAGAACAGATCGTGATCATTCGCGACGATGCGACCGCCCGGCAAGTTGAAAATGTTGGTATGTCGGTTGATGAACTGAAAGATCTGCAAGAGCGGCCGGGTGTCTTCCAGCAGGTCTCCGCAGTCTGGCCTGTCGACGCCAATCTAACCGGATCTGAAAGACCGGAGCGAATCGAACTGCTGGGCGTCAGTGCGAATTACTTCGCGTTGCTCGGCGCGACCGCTCAACTTGGTCGCGTGTTCGGACCTGAAGAACAGCAAGCCAAGGGTTTTGCCGAAGGTGTCGTGATTAGCAATGGACTCTGGAAACGACTTTACGGGAATGATCCAAACATTCTTGGTCGTAAAGTTTATGTGGACACGGACGTTTACACCATTATTGGCGTAATGCCACCTGGATTTCGTCACCCTGGAAAAACCCTGCGAAATGATGTCGACATGTGGGCGGCCGCGGGATTTGCGGCGAATCCATTTGGTCCTCCAGTGCGCGCGCAACGAATTCTTCCGGGTGCAATTGCACGCCTAAAAGACGGAATAACCATAGACCAGGCGCAGTCAAAGGTGGATGCTGTTGTTGCCAGCCTTAAGACGGAGTTTCCGCGAGAATATCCAGAACAGGCGGGTTGGGCAGTCCGCGTGCTATCAGCACATCAGCAATTGGTCGGAAACGTGCAAAAAGTCCTGTACGTGGTGCTCGCTGCTGTCGGATTAGTGTTACTCATAGGTTGCGTCAACCTTGCTAACCTGATGCTCGCACGATCGTCCGCGCGTCGTCGTGAGATGGCCATTCGCCTCGCGCTCGGGGCGAGTCGTCGCCGTCTCATCCTTCAGCTTCTGACGGAGAGTTTGTTGCTCGCATTCATTGGCGGTGCAGTCGCCCTTGTTGTCCTTGCGTTAACATTACAAGGGTTGGTCCAGTTCATCCCTGCTGATATTCCCAGACTACATGAAGTCGAAATCAATCTGAGCGTCCTGGGATTTGTCTTTCTGATCTCGACCGTTACGGGATTGCTTTTTGGACTCTTTCCTGCCCTGCAGGCATCTCGACCTGATGTCGTTGTTAATTTGAAGGATGGAAGTCACGGAGCTGGATTCGGACTGGCGACCCATCGTTTTCGCAGCGGGCTTGTAGTATTCGAGTTCGCCTTATCGCTCATTCTGATGATTGCCGCGGGGTTACTCTTCCGGAGCTTTGGTCGACTGCTTGACGTGAATCCAGGCTTCAACCCCGACAATGTATTACTCTCTCGTGTCTGGCTGCCTGTTCCAAACAACCCGGAACTCGATCCGTACAGAGATCCGGTAAAGCGCGCCGGGTTTATAAAGGAATTGCTGCAACGAGTGAGTGCGATTCCGGGCGTGCGTAATTCCGCGATGAGCAGCGGTAATTCCGTGCCGCTGGTTGGCCCACATAATCCCGGCGCCTTTACGATCGAAGGTGAAGCCATAATTAACAACGCTGTCCCAATCGTGCAGGTTAGCGTGGTCTCGCCAGATTACTTTCGCACGCTCGAGGTACCTCTGAAACGCGGCCGGTTCTTCACCGACGCAGACGACCGGCAAGCGCCGCGGGTGGTGCTGATTGACGAAGCGCTTGCGGAACGCTACTTCGCCAATCGCGATCCGATAGGACTGCGAATAAAAAGAGGTGCTCAAACAGCAGATGTGCCGTGGCAGACGATTGTAGGAGTGGTCGGAAACGTGAAGACTGACGGTTTTGACCAGCCCGATCAACCTCACCTTTACCATCCTCTTTTCCAGAATCCCTCGTACCCCCTGGCAATATACTTGCGGAGCGATGTGGCGCCGTCGACCATGGCGCAGGCGGTGCGCGAACAGGTACGCGCGCTTAATCGAGATTTGCCGGTCTTTGGTGAACAAACGATGGCGCAGGTAGCCGCTGAGTCTGTTAGTCGTCGCAAGTTTGCAATGCAATTGGTGGGGCTGTTTGGAATACTGGCACTGCTGCTTGCGGGAGTGGGCATCTACGGCGTGATCGCGTATTCCGTCACACAAAGAACACGCGAGATCGGAATCCGGGTAGCGTTGGGTGCAAGTAGGAGCTCAATTCTGAGTTGGGTGCTTAAGCAGGGAATGGTTTTAACCGTCGCTGGTATCGCAGTAGGCCTGGTTGGAGCATTTCTCCTGACGAGATTGCTGCGGAGTTTATTATTCGGTATTGCACCCACAGATATTGTGACGTATGGCGCGTTGGCAATCCTGCTGACGGTGGTTGCTTTAATCGCGTGTTACGTTCCCGCACGAAGAGCCACGAAAGTCGATCCGCTGGTAGCTCTCCGATACGAATAGAAGAAAACCATCGGGTTACACACTTAACCTCAATTTAAGCCACGGATGACACGGATGAACACAGATCAGAATCCGTGTTCCTCCGTTACATCCGTGGCTAAAACCGCCTTAATTACCGGCCGAGGACTCTGGCCATGCTCAATCTCTCACGCTACGAATTGGAATCTAACGTCCGGACTTACTCCCGGGATTATCCAGAAATCTTCTCACGGGCGCAGCACGCATTCGTCTACGACACTCAAGGTAGACATTACATCGACTTCTTCTGCGGCGCCGGTGCCCTTAACTACGGCCACAACTCGCCGCACCTGAAGCGAGCGCTCCTTGAGTACATCGAGCGCGACGGCATCGTTCACTCGCTCGATCTCTACACCGAGGCAAGACAGGAATTCCTGAAGCGGTTCCGCGAGATGATACTCGTACCGCGGCACCTCGATTACAGAGTGCAATTCACCGGTCCGACCGGGACAAACGCTATCGAAGCAGCGCTCAAGCTCGCACGGAAGGTGACGGGCCGCCGTCAGGTAGTAGCCTTTACTAACGCGTTCCATGGCGTGAGCCTCGGCGCTCTCGCCGCGACCGCCTTGCACCACAACCGGAACGCAGCGGGCGTACAGCTGGATCAAATCATCCGCTTGCCCTTCGACGGCTTCTTCGACACAGGCCGGGAGATTGATTACGTTCGCAGCATGCTGACGACGCCCGGCAGCGGCATTGACACTCCAGCAGCGATCCTGCTTGAAACCGTGCAGGGCGAGGGCGGGTTGAACGCGGCCTCAGCGGAATTCATTGAAGGACTATTCGCCGTGGCTCGGGAGATCGGCGCGTTAGTCATCATTGACGAGATTCAAACCGGCTGCGGTCGTACCGGTCCATTTTTTAGTTTCGAGCACTTCGGTGTGGTTCCCGATCTTGTCTGCCTATCTAAGTCGATCAGCGGTTTTGGGCTTCCGATGGCACTACTACTCATCAAGCCGGAGTACGATCAGTGGAAACCGGGCGAACACAATGGCACGTTTCGCGGTAACAACTTCGCGTTCGTGACTGCAGCCGCAGCTCTCGACTTCTGGGAAGACTCCTCATTCCTTGACCTGCTTCGAGCAAACGTCACGCAGATGCGCAAGCGCCTCGATCAAATCTTCGATCGGTTTGCCTTCGCAAACGTCGTGAGAAAGGGGCGCGGGCTGTTTGCGGGCTTTGAGATCGGTGAACGAACGCTCGCGACCGAAATCAGGATTGAGGCATTCCGGCAGGGCCTGATGTTCGAAACTTGTGGTAGTGCGGGTTCGGTGCTCAAGTTTCTACCGCCCCTCAACATTGATACTAACCTCCTGGACCACGGATTGGACCTGGTCGAACAGGCAATGGCTTCGGTGCTCGCCGAGCCGGCCCTGGTGGCGGTCGGAACGAACTGAAGATGCTCACATCCATGCTCAACGACGTGGCGGAAGTAGCGCCCGGCGATGGCGCGTTGCTCAATCGTTGCGTCCGGACCTACGCCGACGCCCCCGTCTTCAAAGAGATGGATCGACCATGGGTGGAGGACAACCCCTTTCTCCGTCCGCTGTTGACCTGCGACTTCCCCGGCTTCGACACCACCAACCCATTGTCGTCCGACCAGCTTGCCTCCAACGCAAGTCTCATCGCCAACCGCATTCTCTTGTCAATCTATGAACGCGACTTTGTGTTCCTTCCCAGACATGAGTTGGATCAAAAGTGGGAAAATTTCAATTCGTACTATAGCGACGAGTTGCGGCTCCTGGGCGAGATCATACGACCACAGCTTGAGCGCTATGTCTTTTCGTCAGTCAACGAAGAAGTCAATATCTCAGGAACATGGACAATTGAGGTGTTCGAGGCCTACTTCAACGACTACCGTGAGGGCTTCAAGGCCGAGGGAAACCAGGAGGTGATGACGGCCATCACCTCAGCGTGCAATCCCACTGCCGCTGCCCTGACTTACCTTATTCAGTTAGCAGGAGACTTCCTCGTCGAATCATCGGCGATGGCAAGGAACACGGTAGGCAACTACGGTCCGCTGCAATCGGAAATGTTTAAAGTCGTGATCGATGAGTGCGGTTACGGTGTCCACCCGGTCAAACACAGCACGCTGTTCGAACGAGTGCTGCAATCACGTGGTCTCGATCCTGTCCCGCATACCTACTGGCAGTTCTACCTGCCAACCTCCTTGTACCTGAATAACTATTACAACTACATCTGCCGTAATCACAGACACCTGTTCCGCTACTTCGGCGCAATTCTCCAGGTCGAGACCGCATTCCGTGTCGCTTGCAAGCAGATGGCTGACATGATGAAGACGGTCTTCGGGAAGCATGCCGAGACCGACTACTTCGCTGAACACATCCATATCGATACGCACCACAGCCGGATGGCGTTAGAGAACCTGATCATCCCTGCAGTCAAAACCTACGGTAACTCGATCCTGTCCGACATCCTTCGCGGCTTCGAGGAAGCGCAAATCATAGGCAGTATCTTCAGCAATGGGTTAAAGAAGCAGATCGAGTGGGCCGATAGTTTCTTTGCCTCAGGGGAGAGCGATTCTCCGTCCGAAGAGAGGCCTTTTCGCGTCATTCCGTTCAGCGAGTTGGACAAGCATCGACGCTGGGAGGGTACGCGCATGAGTGACATGGACACCGTCTACTCGGTGCGTTCTGGAGAATTCGATCTCGTTGCCGGGTATAGCGTCGTCGCCAGCTTTGGAGCAGGCCAGCGAGTTCGCGTCCCTGCCGGCGTGCTCTTCGCGTACTGCCCGTCAGCAGACTGCGCTTACGAGGTTTATCAATGCTAGTCGTGCACCTCGACAGCGGCGAAAACTTCATTGAGATAGGTGAACAGAGGTTTCTCGTGCTTCAGGCAGAAGGCAAAGGCTGCCATACGATCTCTGCCAGGTGCCCGCACCGGGGCGGGCCACTTCATCTCGGCGAGGTCGAAGACGGCACACATTTCCTCAAGTGTCCCTGGCATAAGACTCGAGTAAGCATCCCGCATCTGCTTCGTAATGCGCTGCCGACAATCAGGAGGCGCGGGCGCGTTAGCATCGTAGTCCCCGATGCGAAAGTCGACGAGATGGCTTATGCGTGTTTTCGTAAGACACTGCTGGACGCTAAGGCAGCGCTCGCTGGAGTTGATGGGGCGCCATGAACAATTTGATCTCGATCCAGGACGTGGATGGCGAGTTGTTGCACGAATTGATCGTGACAGGGCAGCGTCTTGCGCAGGGCGATCTCAACTTTTCATCAGTGCTAAAAGGAAAACTGGTTGGTATCTACTTCACTAAGCCGTCCACGCGAACGCGCACGTCGTTTTTTGCTGCCGTTGAGCGTATGGGTGGGTCATCAATCGTCTACTCCGAGCCTGACCTGCAAACTACTACCGGGGAGTCGCTCGAAGATACCGGCATGGTGATGGGACTCTACCTGGACGCTCTCATCATACGGACTAACGGTAGTTTCGAGGAGATGGAAACACTGGCGGCAAGTGGTCGCGGGATGGCGGTCATCAACGCGCTCAGCAAGGCCGAACATCCCACGCAAGCTATCGCCGACCTCATAACGATCCGGCAAGAGTTCGGTGAGTTGCGCGGGCGGCATGTACTTTACATAGGAGCGTGGAACAACACTGCCGCCTCGCTCGTGTTGGCAGTTTCCAAGCTGCGAGGAATGAAGATAACGGTGGCGACTCCGGAGAAGTTCGCGCCGGACGCGGCACAGATCAACACTGCGCGGCGCAACGCTTCGGAGAGTGGATCGTTCGTCGAAGTCACGCACGATGTGTCCACGCTGCAGCGGCATGCAGCCGATGTGGTCTACACCGTGAGATGGCAGAGCATGGGTGAAGAGCCCGCCGACCCGGATTGGCGTTCCAGTTTTCATGGCTTCGAAGTGACGCCCGAACTATTCCACTCGGTCGCGCGGGAGGGAGCGATTTTTATGCACGACCTTCCTGCCCATCGTGGTCTTGAAGTCGATGCCCAGGTGATCGACGGGCCGTCGAGCCGAATCCAGCGCCAGGCGTTCAACAAAATGATCTCGGCGATGTGCGTTTTGGAAAGATGCCTGGGGGCGCACCGCCGGCAGGCCTACAGAGCGGTCGTTTAGAGGCTTTGCCTCAAAAGACCAAATGATTCTTGGATCGGGTCAGTACAGGGAGCGGTAGCGACCTGGTCAGTGATCAGCATGCAATATTTCCCTACTATTCGTGACGCCGATGTTTTGACCAGGTCGCTTCCGCTCCCTGTACTGACCCGATCCAAGTGCGATTCCTACTT
>JAICQI010000120.1 GCA_025937955.1 Pyrinomonadaceae bacterium | reverse complement strand
TCAACTGTCGAGAAATTCAAGCAAACCGTCGAAGGTTGGATCCGACTTGAATAAGCGGGAGACCTCAAGTCAGATCTTGGCCTTCCGTCGACTATTTAAATCCGATCTGCCTGCCTGACGAAGGCGGCTCCTCCGTCAGCTTCTTTAACTCATCAAACACAACTCGAAAATATTTGTCGTGCGTAGAGAGTTTTCTGACGACGGCGGCGAACTTACGATTGAGTTCTTCGTTCGTTTCGAGCATTTGTCTCAGTCGGACGAAGGCGCGCATGATGGCGATGTTTACTTCGATCGCTTGTTCACTGTTCAGCACGGTCGACAGCATAGCCACACCTTGTTCCGTGAAAGCCCGTGGCAGATAGCGTCGGCCACCGCGTCCAATGTTTGAGATCACAAATTGTGATCTCAAAGCTTCTGCTTCTTCTTTTGTTAGCCGGAACATGAAGTCTTCAGGAAACCGCTTTTTATTCCGAGTAACCTGCTGATTCAGTTGCCTGGTCGGCACCCCATAAAGTTCCGCAAGGTCGAAGTCCAGCATGACCTTCTGACCGCGAATCAAGTAAATTCTTCGCTCGATGAGTTGAACAGAGACGGATAGATTAGTCGTTGTGAGTTTTTTCTTGTGAGGCATGAGGACAGAGTAGCAGGTGATGCACCTGAAATGAAATCAGGAGTCGGTTGTACCAACCGCATACAGTTCCCATTCCGTTTCTGAATGACTTCAAGAGCCTTTTAAGTCGTAGCAGCTCAGCGTACAACTCAATTGTTAGTAAATACGCATACTCATCATCGACGCACCCGCAAACGGCCCTGTTTTTGCGTAACGCTGTGCAGCGTAAAACTAGAGCGAACATAAGGGGGGACATATGGATCCGTTCGAGTTACTCAAAACCGATCACAGGAAAGTTGAGCAGCTTTTTTCTCAATTAGAGAGTGCCAGCGGTAAGAGAAAGTTAGAGGTCTTTAAGCAGATCAAGACCGAACTCGAGCTGCACACTCAGATCGAAGAAAAGATCTTCTATCCGGCGCTGGAGGAGCCCGAGGAGACGCACGATCTAGCTCTGGAAGCTTACGAAGAACATGCCGTCGTCAAGGACCTGCTAAAACAATTAGGCAGAGCCAGGACGGCGAACGACGAGTGGGAGGCGCAGGCCAAGGTGTTGCAGGAAAATGTGGAACACCACGTCGAGGAAGAGGAAAACGAACTCTTTGTAAAGGCCCAGGCGGCGATAGGTGAGGAAGAGCTGGAGGAGTTGGGAGACCGCATGGAAGCCGAGAAGGCACGTAAGCAGAGAGGCTCGAGCAGCAAGAAGTCCGGAGCCAAAAAATCGGCCTCCAAAACCAAATCGGCATCGACTGCGGCAAAAAGGGCCCGACCCAGCAAGAAGGGGACTTCCAAATCGTCAGGTTCAAAAAAATCGCGGTCTAAGAAGTCGGCAGCAAAGAAGCGCTGAAGCTGGTGGTGAATTCACTGTTCAAGAAACGCGGCCTCGTCAATGATTGATGATCTGTACGACTGCATCGTCATCGGAGCGGGGCCCGCAGGTCTATCTGCGTCTCTTTTCCTGGCTCGCTATCTTCGTCGCACATTAACCTTTCACCACAACAGCCCGCGCAATGAATATGCGCATGGCATACACGGCTTCCTGGGCCATCACGGAATTCGTCCGAACGAGCTCCTGGCGAGGGGCCGCGATGAAGTGACGAGCCACGGCGGATTGATTGTCGAGGCCTGTGTAAACACCGTAGAGCAAGTTTCAGCGGAACGCTTTCGGGTCTCAGTTGGGACTGAACCGCGAACTTTTGAGACGCGACGATTGTTGCTCGCTACTGGACTGCGAGACCTGACTCCGGACTGTCCCGGGTTCCGCGAGTTTTATGGTTTAAGTGTCCACCATTGTCCCGACTGTGATGGTTATGAAGTGAAAGACAAGCGAGTGGCAGTACTTGTACGTGGCAATAACCCGGTAGCCTTCACCACGAACCTTCTGACCTGGACCAGACACTTAACTTTGCTGACCGATGCAAGTGAACTCTCCGCTCACGACCACGCACGATTAGTTCGACTCGATGTCCCCGTGCGAAAAGAAGCGGTCGTTGCGCTCGAAGGCGATGAGACAACGGGGCAGTTGCAGCGCGTTCTTTTTGCGGAGGGCGAGCCGCTTGAATGCGACGCGCTGTTCTTCAATCTCGGCACCGAACTCGCCACTAACTTTCATGAAACACTAGGATGTCGATTAGATGCTGAGTGTGGTTTGGTGTGGGTAGATCAGACGCGGCAAACGAGTGTTGAGGGAGTGTATGCAGCGGGCGACATTACTCCGAACTCCCAACTTGCAGTCGTCGCCGCGGCGGAGGGTGCGATGGCTGCTATTCACATTCACCGGTCATTGAAACCCGAAGAGATCTAATCCGTAGCAAACAATTTGACCTGTTCACGATCTGCTGCAAGTTGAGTAACTCGTTCAAATCTGAACCCGAGTCGTTCCAGCAGTTTGATCGATGCCTCGTTATCGAGTGACGTAATCGCCAGGATGCGTTGAAGTTTCAATCTCGCTCTCGCGTCCTGTAACAACGCAGCGGCTGTTTCAAACGCAAATCCTTTACGCCAAAACTCAGGCAGGAAAGCGAAACCGATATCCGGATCCGGCAGTTCTTCTCGTTTGAGGAACCCGCACATTCCGACGGGCGTGTATGATTCCCTGAGTTCAACCAGATAGAGCCCGAAGCCATTTCGTTCGTAACTTGCTACTGGACCATTCAGAATATATGCCTCGGCGTCTTCAACGTTGCGGACCTGCTTGTCTCCGATGTAGCGAATAAATGACGGTTCGTTGAGCAGCGTCAGGATAAACTGCGCATCTTCGATGGTTAACTTGCGCAGCGATAATCGTTCGGTCTCGAGGACTGTCATAGAATGCTCCGGCAAAGGAGGAGTATGTCAGAAAGGTCGTTTGTATGTCTCGTACTGATTCTGGTGGCGAGTGTGTTGGGCCACGGATCTCCACGGATCGAGACGGATGTGTTGCATTATGCTGCGACACTCGAGCCTGACATTGTCGCAAAATCCGTGAAGGGATCAGTTTTGATCCGCTTCGCAACAACGGCGCCAGAGGTGGAGCTTGATTGTGGTGATCTCACGATCGATGCGGTTCGTGCGGCTGGCGCGCCGCTAAAGTTTTCAGTTGCAAATCGAAAGCTGCGCGTGCCGCTCCCATCCGAAAGGCGAGTGCGGGAGATCGAAATCGACTTTCACGGCACGCCAAGATACGGCATTCGCTTCTTTCCGGATCGACAACAGGTCTACACGGTCTTTTCAACCAGTCAGTGGATGGTCTGCGTAGACGATCCATCCGACAAAGCCACGTTGACGTTCAAACTCATCCTGCCTGCGAGCTTAACCCCCATCGCCAATGGCCAGCTACTTTCTCAACGCGAACTGCCAAACAACAGACGTGTCTCCGAGTGGCGACAGGACACAGCGATTCCAACCTACATCTTCGGTTTTGCCGCTGGTCCGTTTCACGTCGTGAAGGAGAAACGAAGAAACGTCGAGTTTCAATACCTCGCCACAAACTTCACTCAGGATCAAGTGCGTCGCATCTTTCGTGAAACGCCCGACATGCTCGACTTCTTCGAAGATCGCGCCGGTGTTAAGTATTCGGAGAAAACGTACACACAGGTGCTGGCAGCGGGCGGTGTCGCGCAGGAGATGGATAGTTTCACGGCGTTGAGAGAAACGTACGGCGAGGAAGTGCTAAAGAACGAACAGGACGTTTGGCTGGGCGCGCACGAGTTTGCGCATCAGTGGTGGGGAAACATGGTGACCTGCCGCGACTGGAACCACTTTTGGCTCAATGAAGGAATCGCGAATTTCATGACCGCGGCGTATCTCGAACATCGCTTCGGACGCGCCGCTTACATGCGCGAGATCGATACGTATCGCGCGAACTACGAGAAAGTTCGAGCAGCAGGTAAAGACAAGTCGCTCGTCTTTCCCGATTGGTTAAACCCGACACGTGAAGATCGCACGCTCGTTTATGACAAAGGCGCTTACGTCGTGCACTTGCTGCGCGAGGAGATGGGCGAACGCAATTTCTGGAACGGCCTGCGGCTTTTCACTAAGCGTCACTTCGGCAAGTCAGTCGTAACCACCGACTTTATCGCCGCAATGGAAGAAGCCCACGGAAAGAGCTTGAAAGAATTTTTCGCGAAGTGGGTCTATCTGAAGTAGCCGCAGATGAACGCGGCTCCAATTTACAACTCTTAACAAATTTTTACGTCCACTTAACACACCTCTAATCGGGTGCGTTTAGTATTCTGTCTCCGTAATGGCACAATGGAGTGGCGCTTCCCGGCGGGCGGCCGTGCGCAACAAAATTGCTCGCGGTATCGTAACCACACCAAACCCGAAAATTCAGTCGTCTCCCGATGGACGCTGATGTGCTAAGGAAAAGAACTCGTATGAATTTCGAGCAGAGCGTGCCTTATCGTCTGGGAATTCTCCTGGCTATTAGTGGTCTCTGCGCCACTATTGCCGGTTGTGTGAATAAAGCACAGCCAAGTTTTGAACGTCCTCCGGCGCCAGTTGTTGTCAGCACCGCAGTCTCTCAGGACGTTTCGACTTACATGGACGCGCTCGGCAAAATCGTCGCGCGTGAAACCGTATCAATTCAGCCACAGGTTTCCGGACGCATCACCAGGATTCACTTTACCGACGGCGCGAATGTCAGAAGAGGCCAACTGCTCTTCACGATCGATACGCGACCATTTGAAGCAATCGTCAAGCAAGCGCAGGCAAATCTCGCCAAGGATATCGCCGCGAAGAAACAAGCGGAGGCGAACCTCGCGCGCGAGATCGCACGGGAGAACTGGGGCCGCGCACAGGTCGAGCGCTATCGCACTCTGGTTGAGCAGGGCGTCGTGCCGAGCGAACAATACGGGCAACTGCGCGCGGATTACGATTCGCTCAAAGCCAACACTGAAGCAGCACGCGCTGCCGTGCGCAGTGCTGACGAGACGATCAAAGTCGACCAGGCTGCGATCGAAACGGCGAAGGTCCAACTCAGTTACTGTTACATTCATTCACCAATCGATGGACGCGCCGGACAGCGTCTAGTCGACATCGGAAACGTCGTGAATCCCGGCGGTCCAGGCAGTACGGAATCCGCCGGTGGCGTGCCCGGCAATTCGCTGCTGGTGATCGAGCGGCTCGATCCCATTTACGCAGACTTCACCATCTCGCAGAACAACCTGACGTCCGTGCAGGAACAGATGCGCGCCGGAACTCTCAGCGCCGAGGTTCGACTTCCGGACTCCGCAGACGATCCAATCTCGGGACCACTTACGTTCATCGACAACGCCGTGCAAAGCGAAACAGGACAGGTCACCCTGCGCGCGACATTGCCAAATCCCGGTCACAGATTCTGGCCCGGGCGTTTCGTCAATGTGCGACTGCTACTCGGAAGAGTTCAGGGCGCGGTGCTCGTTCCTGCCTCGGCGCCACAGATGTCCGCAGCCGGCTCATACGTTTACGTTATCAAGCCTGATTCAACTGCCGAGCAGCGCACCGTCTCGCTGGGACAACGACAAGGCGATCTGATCGTCGTTGAACAAGGCGTTGCGGCTGGAGAAAAGGTCGTAGTTAATGGACAGCTCGGCGTGATTCCTGGCGGCAAAGTAGTTATCGAGCAACCACAGAATCCGGCCTCAGTGGCTACAGACGGATCGAAGTCATGAATCTCTCTGAACCATTCATCCGGCGGCCAGTAATGACCGCGGTGTTGACTCTTTCAGTGATCCTTTTCGGAGTGCTGAGTTACTTTCAGTTGCCCGTAAACGATCTGCCCGCCGTCGACTATCCCGTCATCCAGGTAAATGTCGGTTACCCGGGTGCGAGTCCGGATACGGTCGCAAACAACATCGCCACGCCCCTCGAGCGCCAGTTCATGCAGATCAACGGCCTCGAGGTTGTGACTTCACGAAGCACCCAGGGCTTCGCAAGCTTTACGCTTCAGTTTGCTCTCGACAAGAGCATCGACGCCGCGGCAACCGACGTGCAAACTGCAATATCGCAAGCGATCAGCAGCCTGCCCACAGATCTTCCGTCGCCACCAACGTATTCAAAAACTAATCCCAACGATCAGCCGATCATGTATCTCGCAATGGTCAGCGACTCGGTGACGACGGGTCAGTTGTACGACTTTGCGAGTACGCAGGTGGGCCAGCGCTTGAGCATTCTGCCCGGCGTGTCTCAGGTAAACGTTTACGGAACCAAATCGGCGATTCGCATCAAGGCTAATCCAAAGGAATTGTGGGCGCGCGGAATTTCGATCGACGATCTCAATAACGCTATCAGGAATGGAACCAGTTACACGGGCGCGGGCCAGTTGGATAGTCCTTCCAAAACCGCGATCCTGCGACCGCAAGGCCAGCTCGAAACTGCCGAACAGTACGCTAACTTGATTGTCGGCGGCACGAACAACGCGCCGGTGTACCTTCGCGACGTAGCTACCGTCAAGGACTCGGTCCAGGACGAACGCGTAAACATGCGCTTCTGGGTGCGTGGCCGTGAGGTACCCGCGGCGACTGTAGTCATAGCGGTGAATCGTCGCGCCGGCGCAAACGCAATTGAAGTGTCGAAATCGATCCATGAAACTCTGCCGGCTGTCCGTGCAGAACTGCCTGGTTCGATCGATATCATGCCGGTCTACGATCGTGCCGCAAGCATCGTCCACTCAGTCGCTGACGTGCAGGCAACCCTCATCATCGCTTTCGTGCTGGTCGTGATCGTCATCTTTGCGTTTCTTGGCCGGGTGACTGACACGCTGATACCTGTAGTCGCACTGCCATTGTCGTTGCTGATCACGTTCATGGCGATGCGTGGGCTTGGTTACAGTCTCGACAATCTTTCACTAATGGCGTTGACGTTGGCGATCGGCTTTCTTGTCGACGATGCGATCGTGTTCCTGGAAAACACTGTGCGTCGTATCGAGCGCGGCGAGCCACCTTTTGAAGCGTCTATCAACAGCGCGAAAGAGATCAGTTTCACGATTGTCTCGATGACGATCTCGCTCGCGGCTGTATTCATACCGCTGGTGTTCATGACGGGACTCGTCGGCCGAATCTTTCGCGAGTTTGCGATCACGATCGTCATCGCGATTCTCGCGTCAGGCCTGGTCTCGCTGACACTGACGCCGCTGATGTGCGCGCGCCTTTTGAAAGAACGCGGCCACGGCTTAAAGAAGACGTGGGTGGAGCGCGTTATCGGCGGTATCGAGAAACGCGTGCTCGGTTTGTATGGTGGATCGCTCTGGTGGTTCCTGCGTCATCGCTGGGTCTCACTGGTGATCTGGGTCGTCTGTTTGGTGGGCACAGTCTGGCTGTTCATGCTGGTGCCAAAGAGCTTCCTGCCGCCGGGAGACAGTGGTGTTATCTTTGGCGCGTTTATTGCTCAGGAAGGCTCGTCGCCAAAGCAGATGCGCGAGTACCAGGATCGCGTCGATCGAATGTTGCACGAGGATCCGAACGTCATCACTGACTTCACGCTGACAGGCGCTACCGGCTTTCTCTCGTCAAACACAGGCATTACCTTTACCTATATTGGACCACCTGATAACCGGAGACCCATCGAAGACGTGACCGCGGAGATGATGGGCAAGCTCAACACGATTCCGGGAATCATGACTTTCCTGCGTCCATGGCCGGTGCTGGAGATCAGCACTGGTGTTACAAATCAAACTCAGGGTCAATATGCGTTCACTGTTTCCGGTGTGAATCCGAGCCAGGTTTACGAAACTGGTCAAAAACTACTGGAGAAACTGCAACCGTCACCGCTCTTTCTGAGCGTCTCATCCGACCTCTACAACAACACACCGAACGTGAATATCGACATTCGCCGCGAACAAGCGAAAACCTACGGTGTTTCCGAAGCTCGAATTCTGACGTTGCTGCGTAATGCCTACTCCCAAAACTATCTGTACCTGATCAAGCAGCCCGAGGATCAGTATCAGGTTATTCTTGAGATGGACGATTCAGTGCGGGAGAAACCTGAGGATCTTTCGCTGCTTTATATCAAGTCAGACGACGGCGCGCGGCTTATTCCGCTTAGTGAGCTGGTCAGTTGGAAATCCACTCTTGGTCCACAATCAGTGAACCACTTCAATCAGTTCACCAGCATGACGCTCTCGTTCAACCTCAAGCCTGGCGTGGCTCTCGGTGATGCGACGGATTTCATCACTAAGTCGGCGCAGGAGGTAGTTCCACAGGGCGTGCGCGCGGAGCTGCAGGGGGAGGCGCTGACGTTTAGCCGCACGGTTACCAGTTTGACGATCCTGATGGGGTTGGCGGTGTTTGTGATGTACGTGATACTCGCGATCCTTTATGAGAGTTACGTGCATCCGTTGACTGTGCTTTCAACGCTACCGACGGCTCTCGTCGGTGGCTTGTTGACGCTCATCGTGTTTGGGGCGGAGGCGTCGTTGTATGCGTTTGTCGGCATGTTCATGTTGATGGGCATTGTTAAGAAGAACGGCATTATGATCGTGGACTTTGCGCGCCATCGTGTCGAGGCGGGTGAGGCGGCGGACAAAGCAATTCACGATGCCAGTATGGACCGTTTCCGTCCGATTTTGATGACGACGCTGGCAGCGGTGTTTGGCGCTGTGCCGATTGCGCTTGGTTATGGTGCGGATGGATCCTCGCGCCGGCCGTTGGGTCTCGTGGTGGTTGGCGGGCTGGTCGTTTCACAGTTCATCACGCTGTACATCACGCCGGTTATCTATCTTTACCTCGAGCAGTTCCAGGAACGAGTCCTGGATCGCACTTCCTTCTTCCGCTCGCGCCGAACTCTGGAGCCACAGATGAACGCGGATTAACACAGATTTAGATCAGTGTTAATCTGCGTTCCATGTCTGAAAAAGAACCTGAACTAAATACAATTGGAACGGCCACCCTCGTTGTTGGTCCACAAGATCTGGCGAGCTCGATTTCAAGCCAGACTGGAGACGAGTTTCCTCCTGTGCTGGCTACAGCACGCATGATAGCGCTGATGGAGATCGCCGCCGCGCGCGTGCTCCAGCCTTTGCTGGGACCAGGCGAGTTGTCGGTCGGCGTTACCATCGACGTAAGTCACACCGCGCCCACTCCGCTGGGCGCACAAGTAACTGCAACCGCACGCTACGCTAGACGCGAAGGCAAGCTCTTCCTTTTCGAAGTCAGCGTTGCCGATCCTGGCGGAGAAGTTGGTCGCGGCCGGCACGAGCGCGCCATCGTCTCCAATGAACGGCTGCAAAGCGCAGCGGCCAAACGAGTTGGTTGAGGTGCCCCCTTGGCAGTTGCCAGAGGAATCATCCGGCCAGTCGATTCAGGTTTATCAGGTAGCGTAACGCAGTGACGCGGATCTGCGCGGATTGGTTAAAGCGATTTTAGTGTGAGTTCCAGGGTTTGTGTGATCTCTGCGGGTGTCGTGTCTCGTGAGAATTCGATTGGGTCGCCGAAGGTGATGGAGACGGTGCCGGGGCTGACGAAGTATTGGCGGCGCTGTTTGAGATCGAAGAGACCGCGCAGCATGATGGGAATTACCGGGATGTTGAGCTCGGAAGCGAGCAGTCCGATGCCTGCCTTGAAGGGCTGAAGTTTTCCATCCTTTGTTTCTGCTCCTTCCGGAAAGACTAGGATGCTCCAGCCGTGGTCCACCGCTTCGCCGGCGTAAGCAAAACTCTGGCGAAAGCCACTTTCGCGCGGCAATGAAAAGACGTTGAAGAGAGCTGCGCCGAGCGCGTATGCAACTCTTCCTTTCAACCTCGCAAACCATCCTCTCCCTGCAGGTGGGTAACGCCAATCGCGGAGATACTCACCGGACATCGCAATCGCTAAACTCAATCGCCAGCGCCAGGGCAATGCTGAAAGGATTAGGCCTGCGTCAGCGTCAGTCACGTGGTTTGAGATCAACAACGCCGGTCCCTTAACGTTTGCCAATCGCTCCGCGCCAACCACTCTCACGCGGCACATGATCAGAGTTAAAGGATAGAGAAAGACGTGATAGACGACGGGACGCAGCCATGTCATTGGGAACCGCATGGCCCAACGTGGATACGGGTAAGCAACTGCTTCTGACTTTCCGCGACTAACGATCTGTTCGATGTCGGCGATTGTCGTCGCCTCAGTGATTGCTGCTTCGTCGAGCTCGATCTGGTATTGATCTTCCAGCGCGCTTAACAACTCCACGCGACCGAGCGAGTCGAGCTTCAGATCGTCAGACAAGCTCGCTGAAGGATCCAGGCGCGCGGCGTGCGGGCCTGCGATGCGGCTGATCACTGGAAGGCTCAAAGGCGCGAGCGCGTTCTGTCCATTCGCTGACGCCGGCGTTTTGTCAGTAAGGATAGTGTTGATTGCTTCCTCGACCTGTCCCTTGATGACCTTTCGCGTACCAGTCGTGCGTGGAAAATCGCTCCTGGGCCAGACCACCCAGTGACGAATGCGTTGAAACTCCGCCAGCGACTCATTCGCCCGCTGCACGGCAGCAATTAAATCCGCGCGCTCGTCGCGGGGGATGAGTACGGCCAGCGCCTCAGTTCCGTTGACTGGAATGACAGTGCTTTCTTTTATCTCGGGTTGATGGTCGAGGGCGGCCTCGAGATCCGCGGGAAAGATCTTTAGACCGGCGGCAGTAACGATGGTGTCCTTGCTGCGACCCCGAAAATAGATGTTGCCCTCGGGGCCAACTTCGCCGATGTCCCCGGTGTGAATCCAGCCCTGTTCGTCAGTAAGTGGTTTGTTCGCGCGGTTCCAATAACCGGGCGAGACGTTATCACCACGCACGAGAATCTCGCCGTCTTCACTGAGCTTCACTTCCTGTCCGGCTACAGGCTTTCCAATCGATCCTTGGCGCGTGCGAAAAGGATGAGAAAGACTCGTGAGAGACGCAGTCTCGGTCATGCCGTAGCCTTGAATGACCGCATAGCCAACGCGGCGCCAGAAACTTTCCGTGTCCGTTTCGAGTGTCGCGCCGCCGGTGATGAAAGCCCAGAAGCGCCAGCCGAAGCG
>JAICQI010000408.1 GCA_025937955.1 Pyrinomonadaceae bacterium | reverse complement strand
TGTAACCGCATCGAGCCCGACGTACTTCGCGGCGAGACGCTTTCCTTCAGGTCCGATAACCGTAATGTCAGGACCGTTGAAAAGACCGACACGCGGAGCGGGAACCGCACGCGGCGATCGCGGCGCACGTGGTGTCGCCGGCGCCAGTGGCGCCACCATGTCCGTTGGTCCAAACTCGACTTCAGCTTCGGGCAACCACGCGGCAATCGTTTCACCGTCGTCCATCGCCAAACCGGCTATGACGTTGGTATGAACATCGTCCATCAAGTTGAAAGCAAAATCCACTGAGGCAACTGACTGCACCTGTTGCTGGGAGCGCCGTAACAAGCGAAACATTTTCAGTCCGTTGATGCGATGGATGATCGTCACAACTTGTGGCGCAGCCGGTACCTTCCCCGCACTGGCGTTTACAGACGGTGGTGCGGGTTTCTTTGGTGATGGCGCGGGAGTTTGCGCGACGGCAACCGCGCAAAAAAGCAGTACGCCCACAAACGTTGTGACTTGCATTAACTTTCGGACAGTCATCTTCAAATACATCCTATCGATGCCTGTTTACCAATCTCGTTTCGGCGCAAACTGATTTCCAGTTTGCAACATCCGTTGTGAACCAAAACTGATCGTCGGAACTGAGATAGTGCGCGCATTGCCACGCCCGTCGTCGAGTGAAACTTTGAACGACTGCAACGACGCATCAAGCGAGATAGCTTCAAAACCGCTAACTGCTTCTTGTCCGCTTATCACCTCTGCGCGCTTGCTGCTGAAATCTTCAGCTACGAGACGCCGCGGTGTCTTCGATGCTGTTGATTGAGGTCGTTCGTTCTTGATCGTTTGCGGACGCTTCTCTGCCCCAGTCGCTACCAGTTGCTGTCCGGAGTTCTCCGGAGATGCCTTCTTCGTCTCAACCTGTTTTGGCGGCTCAGGGATGGCAGCGGGCTGATTGTTGGTGGAAACTACTCCGTTTCCTGTCTCCGGTCTATCCATAACGTTTCGCACTAAAAACGCGCCCGTAGCAAAGACGACCAACACCGTTGCCAGCGCAAATCCACGCCGCATCAGCGGCCAGTAAGCTGCGCTACTCGAATCACTAGCGAGTCGCGCGCGCAAACGGAAATCAAAATCCGCCGGCGCCGACACGGTGCCGAGACTGCCGACTATCTGCCGCAACCTGGTTTGCTGCTGGTGAAACTCACGGCACTCGCCACACTCACGCAGATGCTCTGCCGCAAACGTGCTGCACGCCTCATCCAGCATCAACTCATCAAGTTCCTGACGAACCACTCCACAATTGTTTTTTCTCATAACTTCTTCACCTACAAATAGGCCCGCATCTTCTCGCGCAGAAAGCCCCTTGCCCGGCTAATTCGCGACTTCACTGTGCCCTCGCTCGTTTCCAGAATGCGCGCGATCTCGTCGTAGCTGCGCCCGTCAACGTCACGCAGAATCAGAGGCGCGCGATACTTCTCCGGAAGCGTGCCAATGGCACGTTGCACCGCGTTGCGTCGTTCCGTATCAACGAGCTCCGAATCCTGCAATGGGCGCAAGTCAGGAGGATTCAACTCCTTTGCTTCGGCGCCATCGCTCGGTTGAAAGAACCCCGTCAGCGAGACGAGCTTGCGGCGTTTTCGTTTCCTGAGTTCGCTAATCGCCAGGTTGGTCGCGATCCGGTAGATATAAGTCGAGAAGGCGTAGCTTCTCTGATACCTGTCTGCGGCCCTGTAAACCCTCACGAAAGTCTCCTGAGCCAGATCCACGGCGCCGTCGTAATCGTTGGTCATCCGGTAGATGTAGCTCGTAATTTGGTTGCGATAACGACTAACCAGCTCGGCGAAGGCGTCCTGGTCCCCACTTCGGGTCGCTTCCAACAATGCATGGTCGGAAGTCCTGTCCTCCAGCACGTCCTGCTGCAGGGCCGGGGCAAAGCCCAGCTCTTCGATGGTAGTCAACGTATTCATCAGGGCAGGTAGGCTTTCACAATGCGACTACACGCTTGTAATCGCCACAGGTTCCCAAACAAGACCACAAAAGGCACAAGAGTCATTAGCCACAGAAAGACACATAAAGCACAAAACAAGAACCTCCGCTGAGTTTACTATTTTTGTGCCTTTTTCTGGCTACTTCCTGGTTTGTGCCTTTTTGCGGCTAGCCTGTGGGAGACTTAAAAATAGAGTCGCTGACTTTTAAACCGTAGGTGATGGTCAGAACGCGGGTTTCCTGGGCTTGACGGCCGTCCTCGAACAGGACGATGCGGTATGGCACGAGGGTCTGTTGAACGGCACGATAATCCAGGAATTTGCGCTGGTACTTGATGGCCGCACCGCCCGGAGGGCCTTCCTCATACTCCAGCCAAAGCACGCGCAGGGTTTTGGCGCTAATGTAGTAACGGGTCTTCCGTTGCTGTTTATCGAGCAGATCGATCACGTAAAGGTCGAGCCCTTTTTGGGCATCCTTGCCGACCAGCGTGATCGTGGAACCGCATTCCTTGTAGCGCAACAAGGAATCGAGACTGTGGTGATGCTGAGAGATGAAGTTGGTGGTGGCATCCTGGCGGGGCGTAAACGCAGCGCCGTTGATGACGCCGAACAGTTTGCCGTCTTCGAAAACCAGCGAATATTCCATCGTGGGCAACTTCTGATCGAGACGGATCTTGTCTTTTTCGAGGTTTTCGCCCCTTATAAAGCGTCGCTCGTAGTCTGCTTCTTCAGGATTACCAGTGGCGGGGAAACGAGTTATCTTGCCGCGCTCGACACCATTGCGACGAATCTGTTCGAGGCCGGGGCGTGTGCCGTAAATCAGAATCGTTGACTCAACAATCTGCTCGGCCGTGAATTTCGTGTCTTTCGAGTCGGATTTAGCGGCGGGTTTTGTGTCCCGCTTGCCGTTTTGTTTGGTCTCTTGTTGTTTGGACTCTTGCTGTTTGGTCTCTTGCTGGACCGCTGTAGCGCCGATGTTAACCGGCAAAGTCATTGAGACACAAAACGCAGCAATAGCTATGAGGGACAGAATTGGGCGAAACAAAAGCAACCGTTCTCCTTGAACTCAGCTCACCGTATTTGAAGGCGCCTAACCGGGGAAAGCCAGCACGTTGAAGGCGAATTGTAACACAGACGCGTAAAAATGCCCTTTCGCCTCCGTCTGTCCTTGCATTGATGCGGCAAGCCGAGGCGACGGATGCCTGTTTGACAAGCATCGGCAGCGCGGGTATTTTCCTTGATTTTCGCGAAAGGACACTCAACTAAATATGAAGCGGGTAGGAGTTCTTGTAGGCCGGGAAAAGACGTTCCCGGAGGCAATCATTAACGGCATCAACGAGCGCGGTCGCGGCGATGTCGTGGCGGAATATATCAAGCTCGACGGCGTTAAATATGACGATCCGCCAAAGTACGACCTCGTAATCGATCGCATCTCGCACGAGGTGCCGTTCTACCGGGCCACTTTGAAACGATTGGCGCTCGAAGGCACCATCATCATCAACAATCCGTTCTGGTGGTCAGCCGATGACAAGTTTTTCAACTATTCACTCGGGAAAAAGCTCGGCGTCGCTATTCCCAAGACGGTGCTGCTGCCGCAGAAGGATTACATCGAAGGCATCGTCAGCGAGAGTTTGCGGAATCTCGAGTTTCCCATGGACTGGCAGGGCATTATCGACTATGTCGGATTGCCGGCGTTTCTGAAACCGTTTGACGGCGGTGGCTGGAAGAATGTTTCGAAGATCAACTCACTCGAAGAGCTCTGGACTGAGTACAACAAGACCGGAACGCTTTGCATGACGCTCCAGGAGTCGATTGACTTCGATCAGTTTGTGCGGTGTTACTGCGTGGGCCAGCAGGAAGTGATGATCATGGCTTACGATCCGCGCAAACCGTATCTCTCAGGCGAGCAATACGTCCATAATCCCAACTATCTCGCGCCTGGGCTCGCGGATCGTGTGGCGAAGGATGTGCGCACGCTCTGCACGGCGCTCGGTTACGATATCAACACAGTCGAGTTTGCGATCAAGGATGAAGTGCCGTATGCGATCGACTTTATGAATCCGGCACCGGATGCGGAGTTAGCGTCAGTGGGCGAGTTCTATCACAACTGGATCGTTGGCGCGGTTATTGACCTGGTGTTTAAGCGGCTCGGTGAAGGAAGAGAGAGGCCTCGTTATCGCTGGGATGCGTTGCTCAGTCCTGAGCCGGTGCAAACATACGCGGTTGCCGCAGCGGCTGAGCAGCAGTCACGAACAATCACCCCTACATCCAGGAAGGCTCCAGCAAAGCGGAAGAAGAGTTAGCCGCAGATGAACACGGATAGATACGGATTTATATAGAGGGCTTCGAGCGCGTGAAGAGCATGCGCGTGCCGAGTAAGGTCAAAAGCCAGACAATCAACGCGGAGGAAGCGAGAGACCAACCCAGGCTCCCCGCAACCGGATCGACAAATCCACCTATCAGGGCAAGCAGCACACTCGCATTCGTCACCCGCAACGCCAGGCGACGAATGCGAGTAACGCTTTGTAGCCAGTTAATCCGGCGCAGTTCCGCGGCGAGATAGTCGTCGTCGTTATTCAACTGCATGTAGTAATCACTCTCGCTGCGAGCGTAGCGCGCCAACGCCTGTTCCGAACTGACGCGCGCCGCCTCCTGGTAGTGATGAATAACGTGGGCGAGCTTCCCTTCCCGCAACGCAAGGTCCGCCAGACCAACGCGCGCTTTGAAGTTTCCGCTATCGATCTCCACCGCTTTCTCCATCGCGCGTCGCGCATGTCTAGCATCGCCACACTCGAGAAAACTCTCTCCGATTAGCGGCAGCAACACCACGTCGTTCTTGGCACGAATAGTCGCCAAACGCAGCGCCGCTCTCGCTCTCGACAACAGCCGCGCATCAGACTGCGCGCTCGCCTGCGATCGCAACAGCCGCGCGAAATCGTAAATCAGCCAAGCGCCGTGCGGTCTCACATTCAGCGCGCGCCGAAACGCTTCACCCGCTTCTCGCAAGCGGCCCGACACGCGCAACTCGTTTCCGAGTCGACGCAGCAGACGCGCTCTTTCAAGCTCTTCCGCAGTCGCCGGAGTTTCGGGAACGTCGGCATTTCGCTTCAGCTTGCGCCCGAGTTTGAAATCCGCTTTGGTGACGTCTAAGAGATCCGAAGGAGCAAGCTGTGATAGCTGCGTTTTACGGTTGAGGAAACTCGGATCGTTGAGGTAATCGCGGAGGTCGCGACTACGATTGTCCAACTTGCTTTCGTGAATTAAGGGAAACAACTCGCGCACGAGCTTTCGATAATCGCGACCGCCCGACACGATCACAAATTCCCTGCCCTTGCCGGTGATCTGTGTGCGGTAGCGATAGCGAACGCGTCCCCCGCGTCGCAGCGTGCGCACTGCCTGTGTTTCGACTGTCTCAAAGTCGTCAACCGCAAGTTGTTTGCGATAACCGAAAAGCAGCTTAAGAAGTGAGGCCAAAGGACCATGGCGCCGTAGTAAAGCGCCATCGAAAACGATGCGATCACTGATAGCGAGCACCGGAAGGATGAGCCAGGCAGCGGCGATCAATCCCAGCGCCGCGGCATCCTGTTGAGCACGCAGCATCAATGCGGCAACGAAAGTGATGACGCTCGCAAACGCCAGGTAAGGACCAGGTGAGACCCGTACGCTGGCGACTGTGGATCTCTTCTGAGCGCGCTCCCGCTCTTCCTGTACTTCGGAGAGGACGGGCAGGCTATTCAACTCTTTCGTTTCGTTCATCTTCCTAATTGTTCGTTCGGACAATCAACCGGCACTTCCAGCGAGAAACTGCCGCGGGATTGGCCCGGCTCAGTGTA
>JAICQI010000966.1 GCA_025937955.1 Pyrinomonadaceae bacterium | reverse complement strand
GCCAGAAAGCAAAAAGCGATTCCACTATTGATAACGGCGCAACATATACACAATTGTCGTTTCTCGCGCGCGTCTACATAGCGCAGAAGCAGGAGCGACATCGCGAATCGTTTTTCAAAGGTACCAATTATTTGTTAAAGGCGCAGTATCCGAACGGTGGCTGGCCACAGTTTTATCCGAATTTGAGCGGCTACTACAAGCACATCACGTTCAACGACGACGCGATGATCGGAGTGATGAAGCTGTTGCGTGACGTGGCAGCAGGCAAACCAGTTTACGCTTTTGTCGACGAAACCCGTCGGGCGGCAGCCGCGCGTGCGGTGGAAAAAGGAATCGAGTGCATTCTGAAGACGCAAGTGGTTGTGAATGGGAAACGCACTGTGTGGTGCGCGCAACACGATGAAGTGACGCTCGCACCTGCCGGTGCGCGCAAGTTTGAGGCGAGTTCGTTGAGTGGCGGTGAGAGTGTTGGCATCGTGCGTTTCGTGTTGTCAATGAAAGATCCATCACCGGCAGTAGTCGAAGCGGTCGAGGCGGCGATCGCGTGGTTCGAACAGACTGAGTTGAAAGGCATCAAGTGGGTCGAGAAGAACGATGATCGTGTGGTAGTAAAAGATCCGGAAGGTGGCTCGATCTGGGCGCGCTTTTACGAGATCGGGAGCAACCGTCCGATCTTTGTCGGACGAGATGGCGTGGTGAAATACAGTGTCGCTGACATCGAACACGAGCGACGAACTGGTTACGCCTGGTACGTTGAAGAACCAGTGAAATTACTGAAAAAAGAGTATCCTGCCTGGAAACACAGATCCACACGGATAAAGACGGATCAATGACGACACGTCGCGAATTCATCAAAGAACTCTTACTCGGTACGGCAGCAATCACGCTCGCGCCGCGTCTGATCGCTGCGGCTGCCGAGAATCCGTGGGAAACGGTGATGCCTTCGATTCTCGAGCGCATCAAGCCACCACGTTTTCCAAATCGCACTTTCAATCTCAGTCGCTTTGGCGCGAAGGCTGACGGCCAAACGGATTGCACCGCGGCTTTCCGCCGCGCGATCGAGCAATGCTCGAAAGCGGGCGGCGGAAAAGTCGTCGTTCCGCCAGGTACATATCTCACCGGCGCCATCCACTTGAAGAACAACGTCAACCTCGAAGTCTCCGAAGGCGCCACGATCAAATTCAGTCAGAATCCGAAAGACTACCTGCCTGTCGTTTTCTCGCGTTGGGAAGGTGTCGAGGTGTTCAATTACTCGCCGTTCATCTATGCCTTCGAACAGCGGAACATCGCGATTACCGGCAAAGGCACTCTCGACGGGCAAAGTGACAACGAACACTGGTGGCCCTGGAACGGGCGCGCTGCGTACGGCTGGAAAGAAGGCATGAGCAACCAGCGTCCCGATCGAAACGCGCTATTCACGATGGCGGAAAAGGGCGTGCCGGTGCGGGAGCGTGTCTTTGGTGAAGGCCATTATTTAAGACCACAGTTCATTCAGCCGTATCGTTGTCAGAATGTGCTGATCGACGGCGTCACGATTCGAAACTCGCCGATGTGGGAGATTCATCCGGTGCTGTGCCGGAATGTGATTGTGCAGAAGGTGCACGTAGACAGTCATGGTCCAAATAATGACGGCTGCAATCCGGAATCGTGTACTGACGTGTTGATTAAAGACTGTTACTT
>JAICQI010000476.1 GCA_025937955.1 Pyrinomonadaceae bacterium | reverse complement strand
TCGACTGTTCACGCTCGGAGTCACGGGAGTTCTTAACGCGTGGGACACGGCGACCGGAAAACAGCTCTGGACGCGCAACTTCTCAAAAGCGATCGACACGTCGAAGCTGTTCTGCGGTACCGCCGCTTCGCCACTGTTTGTCGACGGGCGTTTGGTGATCCAGGTCGGCAGCGATATTCACGGCGGACAAATTCTCGCGCTCAATCCCGCGACGGGAACGACTGAGTGGGAATGGCGTGGACTTGGTCCAGGCTATGCTTCGCCCGTCACGATCGAAGCGGGTGGCACGAAGCAGATCGTGACGATGACCGAAGGCTCGATTGTTGGCGTTGACGGTAAGACCGGCAAAGAGTTGTGGTCGGTTCCGTTCCCAGACGAATGGCATGAGAACATCGCCACACCCCTCTGGACCGGCACGCATCTCATCATTTCCGGAACCCGTCAGGGCACGCACGCCTACACGTTGAAGCAGACCGGCGGCAAGTGGGCAGCAACCGAGACCTGGAAGAATCCAGACATCGCCATGTACATGAGCTCGCCGGTTTTCGGCGACGGCGTGATCTACGGTCACTCTTCGAAAAAGAAGGGACAGTTTTTTGCCATCGATGCCAACACCGGCGCCGTGCGTTGGACCACTGAAGGCCGAGAAGGCGAGCACGCTTCGTTGTTACTTACGCCGCAACACGTTGTCTTTCTGACCAACAACGCGGACCTGATTGTTGCCAAGCGCGGCACTCCGGCATTCGCGGTTGAGCGTCGTTACGACGACGTGGCGCAGGCGGCAACGTGGGCGATGCCTGTTTTGCTTGGATCAAATATACTGGTACGCGATGCGACCGGATTGATGCTTCTCACAGCTGGGAACTAATCCACAGAGTACACAGATATATCTGCACAAAATAGACTCCACAACTCTACTTACGAGGCTCATCGACGCGAGCGTCGATGGCATGTTCGCGTTTGACCGCGAATGCAGGCTACTCGCCTGGAACCAGGCGATGCAGCGCATCTCCGGCCTCAGCGCCGATGAGGTGTTGGGCAAACGTGTAGTGGATATCTTTCAGTTTCTGCGCGAACCCGGCAGCGACGCATGCTTCTCGGCTGCGCTGGAGGGAAAGGAATTCGTATCGGAAAATCATCCTTACGGTCCGTCAGAGACCGGCGTTTTCGAAAGTCATTACTCGCCTCTGTACGACGAACACAACCAGATTGCCGGTGGCATCGCCGTTATCACTGATATCACGGCGCGTAAGCAAGCGGAAGAAGCCGCGCACACCGCCTATCACCAATTATCATTTCACGTCGAGAGCTCACCGCTGGCCGTAGTTGAATGGGACAGCGACTTCCGTGTGTCGCGCTGGTCTGAGTCGGCAGAAAGACTCTTTGGCTGGAAGGCCGAAGAAGTGATCGGCAAACACGTCAACGAGTGGCGCTTTGTGTTCGCGGACGACGTCGATGCGGTGGCGCTGGTGACTAACCGGCAGCGCGAAGGCGTCGAGCTTCAGGGAATACAACGCAACCGCAACTACACGCGCGACGGCTCGGTTCTGTATTGCGAGTGGTACAACTCAGTGCTGCGCGACGATCGCGGGAAGCTCGTATCCGTGTTGTCACTCGTGCTCGACGTCACCGCACGGCAGAGTGCGGAAGAAGAGAGAGCGGCATCGTTGCTGCGCGAGCGAGACGCACGACGTCACGCGGAAGAAGCCGATCGACTCAAAGATGAATTTCTCGCCACGCTTTCGCACGAGCTCCGCACGCCTCTGACTTCGATTCTCGGTTGGGCGTCGATGATTCGCAACGGCGAGGTTGAAGGCTCGAACGCGACGCGGGCCATCGAGACGATCGAGCGCAACGCGCGTTCGCAAGCACGACTGATCGACGACCTGCTTGATGTTTCACGGATCATCACCGGCAATCTCAGGCTCGACATGCACCCGCTCAATCTCGCGCCGATTGTCGATGCCGCGCTCGATGCGCTGCGGCCGACAGCCGATGTGAAAGGCATTCGACTGCAAACGCGCTTTGTGCCGGAAGAGTGCCTGGTGAAAGGCGATCCAAACCGGCTGCGGCAAGTTATCTGGAACTTGCTCTCAAACGCGATCAAGTTCACCCCACGCGGCGGCAGTGTGAAAGTCGAGCTCGACTGCATCGAGTCAACGGCGCGCCTGACGGTCCGCGACACAGGCGACGGCATCTCGGCGGAATTTCTGCCGTACGTGTTCGATCGTTTTCGACAGGCTGAAGGGTCGATTTCCAGGAAGCAGGGTGGACTCGGGTTGGGTCTGGCGGTCGCGCGACACCTGGTCGAGTTGCACGGCGGGACGATCAGGGCCGAAAGCGAGGGGCTCGGAAAGGGTTCGGTCTTCTCAGTCGATCTGCCAATGGGTCAAGAGCGACGAGATCCCGCTCGTGCCGAAGAACGCAGGCGTGAAGTTGAGCGGCGACGCAGTCGCAGTGGGGTGGTGAGGCTTGATGACGTGCACGTGTTGCTGGTCGAAGACGACGACGATTCACGCAAGCTGCTTGGCACGATGCTCAAACGCTACGGCGCGAGGGTGACGTCGACGAAATCGGCGGCGGAGGCGCTTAGGGTGTTCGAAGGCGAGTTGCCTGACGTGATGATTAGCGATATTGGTATGCCCGATCAGGATGGGTACGAGCTGATTCGGAAGCTGCGGGCGTTACCAATCGAACAGGGTGGCGCGGTTCCGGCAATCGCGTTGACGGGTTATGCTTCTCGCAAGGATCGCGAGCGTGCGCTCAACTCCGGTTACCAGCAACATTTGGCGAAGCCGATCGAACAGGTGGACATGGTTAAAGCGATCGCGGCAGTGATAGGGCATGACGATTAAGTTAGCCACAAAAAGGCACAAAAGTCACAAAATATATTTTCTGATTGTGAGCCGTCCATTAATCCCTTCTTAGTTGCTTATGTGCTTTTTGTGCTTTTTTGTGGCTTATTATGGGGTTTAACTTCGCGGCAGAATTCAAGAGGTACACAAATGAGACGACGATTTCAAATCATCCCGGTTTTTCTTCTCTTAATACTCCCCGTATTCGCACAACAAACAGATCCATCGCTGCTGACGCTCGATTCGCTCTTCACCTATCGCAGCAGGTCTCTTGGCCCGGTGCAGTGGCAGACAGACGGCAGCGGCTATCTCGCACTCGAACCGTCGCCAACCAAAAAAGACTCCGTCGACATCGTTCGTTATGACGCAAGCACCGGCGCTCGCACTGTGAAAGTCTCCGCCGAGAAACTCACCCCGAGCGGCGCCCAGCAGCCTCTCTCCGTCGAAGACTTTTCCCTGACCCGCGACGAGCAGAAGCTGCTCATCTTCACCAACACCGCGCGCGTTTGGCGCAGCAACACACGCGGCGACTACTGGGTGCTCGATCTCACCGCAAACACCTTGCGCAAGCTCGGCGGCACTGACGCTAAACCTTCGAGCCTGATGTTTGCGAAGTTCTCGCCTGACGGCCAACGTGTCGGCTACGTTCGCGAGAACAACGTCTACGTCGAAAACCTTTCCGGCGATAGCAAGATCACGAAGCTCACAACCGATGGCTCGCGCTACATCGTCAACGGCACCTTCGATTGGGTCTACGAAGAAGAGCTGTTCTGTCGTGACGGCTTTCGTTGGAGTCCTGACAGCAAGCAGATCGCTTACTGGCAGCTCAACTCGGAAGGCGTCAAGGAGATGACGCTGATTAACAACACTGCAGGTCTCTATCCGGAGATCACCACGTTTCCTTATCCGAAGGCCGGCGAAACAAACTCTGCCGCGCGTGTCGGTGTTGTGAGTGCTGATGGTGGTCCAACACGGTGGATCGAGATTCCCGGTGATGCGCGCAACAATTACCTGCCGCGCATGGAATGGGCCGCGAGCTCCGACGAGTTAGTTATCCAGCAACTCAATCGTCGCCAGGACACGAACATCGTGATGCTTGCCGATGCACGCTCCGGCAAAGCGCGTCCCATCCTGACTGAAAAAGACGAAGCGTGGGTGGACATCGCGTGGGGCGACATCGACTGGGACCGAACCGGCATCGCGCGTGGCGACGTCGAATGGATCGATCAGGGCAAACGCTTTCTATGGGCCAGCGAGCGTGATGGGTGGCGTCACATCTACTCGGTTTCACGCGACGGCAGCGACGTCAAAAACATCACGCCGGGTAATTACGACGTGATCACTGTCGAGCGCGTGGATGCGCAAAACGGTTGGCTCTATTTCCTTGCGTCACCTGAAAACGCGACGCAACGTTATCTCTATCGCGTACGTATCGACGGTACGGGCAAGGAAGAGAGATTGACGCCGCCGAGTGTTCCCGGCGTGCACAGTTACAACATCTCGCCGCGTGGTGAGTTTGCGATTCACGTTTATTCGACCTTCAACAAAGTTCCGGTGACGGATGTGGTGCGCTTGCCGAAGCACGAGACTGCGCGAACGCTTATCGATAACCGCCAGGTGCAGGATCGTCTGGCGCAGTTGAAACAGACGCCCACGGAGTTTTTCAAAGTCGATATCGGTGAAGGCGTGCAGCTCGACGGCTGGATGATTAAGCCGCACGATTTCGATCCGCAGAAGCGTTATCCGGTGCTGTTTTATGTTTACGGCGAGCCGTGGGGGCAGACGGTGATGGATCGCTGGGGTGGGCGTGATCGATTGTGGCACCAGATGCTCGCGCAGCAGGGATACCTCGTGATGAGTGTCGATAATCGTGGCACTCCGGCCCCGCGTAGTCGTGCGTGGCGAAAGATCATCTATCGCAAGATGGGTATAGTGAATTCGGGTGATCAGGCTGCGGCAGCGCGCGCGATTGGCAAGTGGCCGTTCGTGGATGCATCTCGCATAGGGATCTGGGGTTGGAGTGGTGGCGGTTCTTCGACGCTGAATGCGTTGTTCCGTTATCCGGACGTGTACGCTACGGGCGTGTCTGTGGCGCCTGTTGCGGATCTGCATTACTACGACACGATTTATCAGGAGCGCTACGGCGGGCTGCCGAAAGATCATCCGGAGGAGTGGAAGCAGAGCTCGCCAATCACGTTTGCGGGCCAGTTGAAGGGAAATCTGCTTGTGATCCATGGCACGGGTGACGACAACGTTCACTACCAGGGCACG
>JAICQI010000398.1 GCA_025937955.1 Pyrinomonadaceae bacterium | reverse complement strand
CGCCTCAATTCCGATCTCGCTGACGCTCTCTTACGCAAAATCCGCTAAGATCCTCACTTTGGTCTGATCTCCTTGCTTACTCAGCAACCTGTAACGGTGGCACGGTCGGAAACGCAGCTAATCCGGCGTGGCTAACGCTCAACATCCATACCTCGGTGCATTCGCGAAATTCGTTTTAGTTCACCCGGCCCCCTTGATAGTTGACAGAATCAACTATTATGATGCGCATGTCAACTATTAGAATTTTTGCCGAGGGCAGCCATGAAAACGATCCAGAAGATAGACGCCATGCGGCACTTCAACCGCTTCTACACTCGCCAAATAGGAGTGCTGCGACAGGGATGGGCCGACAGTGCCTTCTCGCTTACCGAGGTCCGCATACTTTACGAACTGGCGCATCACGACGCCCTGACCGCCGCCAAACTGGGAACAGATTTGGGATTGGACCGCGGTTACCTGAGCCGCATCCTGCAAACTTTTGAAAAGCGCGGGTTGATCAAGAAGACGCGCTCCCAGTCGGATGCGCGACAATCCCATCTCGCGCTCACTGCGAAAGGTCGAAAAGCATTTGCTCCTCTTAACACACGCTCTGAACAAGATGTTGAAGCGGTGCTGAGCCGGCTTTCAGCGAAAGATCAGGACCGACTGATCGAAGCTATGGCTACGATCGAGCAATTGATCACCCATGAGCCTGATCCGAAGGTGCCTTACATCATACGACCTCATCAGGCTGGCGATATGGGTTGGATAGTGCATCGCCATGGAACTTTGTATTCAGAGGAATACGGCTGGGACGAAGATTTTGAGGCTCTCGTCGCGCAAATTACATCTGACTTTATCAAGAACTTCGATCCGAAAAGTGAAAGGTGTTGGATTGTAGAACGAGAAGGCGAGATCGTTGGGTCGGTCCTGCTGGTGAAGAAATCCAAGACTATCGCCCAACTTCGCCTGCTGCTGGTCGAACCAAGGGCTCGCGGTCTCGGCATAGGCAGGCGGCTGATTGACGAGTGTGTGCGGTTTGCCAAACAGAAAGGTTATCGAAAAATCATTTTGTGGACCAATGACGTATTGCACGTGGCGCGCCATCTTTATCAAGATGCCGGCTTCCGGCTCGTCCGAGAAGAACCACACCACAGCTACGGCCACGATCTCGTAGGCCAGTATTGGGAGTTAGATCTGGCGAAGTCGACTAACGGCGGTTAAAACCTGCGCCGGTTCTTCGCTGCTGTCACGGTTACAAGCGAGTCCTCGAGAGCGAACAGTCGGACATGGGAACTGATCTGTGGCCATCAACTGTAGGGGCGGCACTCCGTGGCCGCCCGTTCTACGCAACGATGCCCGATTCCGATGACGGGCGGCCACGGAGTGCCGCCCCTACAGTTGAATTCTAGAAGGCGACTCCGAAACCGGTCACGAGTGTGACGACGCAGCTTTGACGTGGCACGACCGACCTCCTCGGTAAGCGAATACTTCATCACGTTTATTGGACCAGTGGGCTGCGCAGAAAAGGATTAGGCCCTGAGGAGTATGACACCAGTCGCGGGATAATTACGAAGACCGCACGTGCAAAAACAAGCAAAAGAGTTTGAACGGCGTGGTCTGTGTTCATGTCTTCGCATTACAACTAAATCACAAAGAAACCCGCTAGAATCTGGTTGACACACGATCGGAAAAGAGTATCATAAGCACTCTTTCGCAACGGCTACCTCAAAGAGGACTCCCTGCCGTTTTTCCTTGTAATTGGCCTTCCCAGACGGGCCCGTAATATTGGGGCGCATCGTTATAGTTAATAAAAAAAAATACTCTAACTAAGAGCACACGAAATTATTCAAACGAGTGTCGGCTTCCTCAAACCGAACCGACGTTAGACTCACAAAGAGACCTTAGTTCGTTGTCGAATTCGCGTTACGAGTAGTGGTATCGAAATTTTAGAGAGGGGTAAAAAGGGACACACAAAAAGCTCCGCCATTACCTGCAAGTAACGACGGAGCATCGCACAAACAAACCTTCACTGCCGAGGCGTAAAGGTGTGTAGCGTGACAGCCCGCATCATAGCGCAACGTGCAGTGTGGACTCAAGAAGATCAGGAGTTACATTGCATATGCCTTCCTCAAGCTAACTCATAATCCCGGCTCCACTTAAGCCATTCGGCATGCGAACGATGCGGGTCGCCTGCGTGACTCACATCACAGATGCGCGCCTGCGTCGAACGTTTGAGATCTGGCTTAAGCAGGCAGAGGAATGTAAATAGCCATGTGACTCCATTTCTCAAATGGAGCCAATCATGGAGATCGAAACACGAGTACAAGATCGTCAATGGTATGTTTTGCACACTAAACCCAAGCAGGAAGAACGCGCCAACAGCAATCTCGTCGCGTGGGGCGTCGAGACTTTGCACCCGAAATTAAAAACTCGCCGCCACAACGAGTTCACCGGCGTGCCCACATACATTACGCAGCCACTGTTCCCCAGATACTTGTTCGCCAAGTTTAATGCGCGTGAACAGTTATCCAAGATTCTGTTTACGCGCGGCGTTCACAACGTAGTCTGTTTCGGTGATAGCCCTGCCAGCGTCAGTGAAGAGATCATTGACGTCATTCGCGATCGCATCGACCAAAATGGTGTCGTCAAAGCCAGCGACGATCTGAAACCGGGAGACAGGGTGGTTATCAGTGCCGGACCATTGAGAAACCTGACCGGAGTATTCGAGCGTGAGGTCAAAGGCAACGACCGGGTCATGATTTTGTTAACGGCTATCGGATACCAGGGACACCTTGAAGTCGATAGGAATCTTATCAAGCGGGCCATGAGATAAGTATCCGCTTGTCTGCAGAATTTTAGCCACGTATAACACGGATTTCATACACGGATTTTTTTTAATCAATCTGTGTATGAAATCCGTGTAAATCTGTGGCTAATTGCGACCTGCCTGCAAATCCAAAAACTCGAATTATTTACACAAAACTCGGGCCGGCGGTGTTTGTCTTACAGAACACCTCTGCGCGTCATTACACTTAGGAATACTTCGAGGAGCATCATGAGAATATTGTCATTCGTTGCCGCAACCTTTTTCTGTGTAGTGGGTTGTACGTTTTACGGAGTCGAGGCCCTGAATACCTTCCAGCAACAAACCACAAACGAAATCTCGGCCGATACCAACGCAAACATCCAAAAACTCGCTTCAGCAAATCCCCTGGAACGCACTGAGGCCGCCTGCAAGTTAGGTAAGGCGCGCGCCGTCGCCGCGATCCCGGGCTTGATCCAACTGCTCAGCGACGACACCCCGGTCGAGCAGCCGGTCTGCGAAGAAAAAGAAAACTGGCGCGGCCGCGGAATGGACAAGACAACGCCTGGTGAAGTGGCAGCAGTGGCCTTATCGCAAATTGGCCGTGAAGCTGTCGAGCCACTCATAACCACGCTGCGGAGTAGTGCGTGGCAGGCACGCGCAAACGCTGCGTTTGCGCTCGGACTGATTCATGATGACCGTGTGATAGAGCCATTGATTTCCGCAACCCGAGATCCGGAGGCGCGAGTGCGCGCAAAAGCATCCTGGTCGCTGGGATTGGTCGGCGATCATCGCGCCGTGGAGCCGCTGAGTGTTGCTCTGAAGGACGCAGACACGCGCGTGCGTTCCCAGGCGGCCTGGGCACTGGGATTGAAAGGTGACGAACGTTCAGTCGAGCCGTTGATACTCGCGTTGCGTGATCAAGATGAAAAGGTGCAATCACAAGCCGCCTGGGCTCTTGGGCTCAAGGGTGACTATCGTGCAGTCGAGCCTCTTACGATTGCATTGACGGCGAGCCACGAAAAGGTCCGGTCGCAAGCAGCGTGGGCCCTTGGTCTAAAAGGAAATGCAAACGCCGTTACAGCACTGATCCTGGCACTAAGAGATCCGAATGCGAACGTGCGTTCTCAGGCGGCGTGGGCGCTGGGATTAAAAGGCGACGAGCGCGCTGTTGAGCCTCTCCGTAATGCTTTGAACGACCCGGATGCAAAGGTGCGTAAACAGGCACGCTGGGCCTTGGATCTCCGGGAGCTGAAGATGGGTAAACGGGTCAAAATGAAAGAGAAAGATCTCGATGTAGACGTTGATGTGGACGTAGATCCTGAAGTAAAGGTAAACGTGAAGCCGGAGGTAAAGCCAAAGCCGTGAACCATCGTTTCTGAAGGACAGTCATCTCAGCAAGGAGATCGTTATGAAGTTCAAAGCACAAGGCTTAGTCGCACTCATTCTGACAGTGGCCGTTCTGGGACCAGGCTTAACTGTCCGGGCCACAAGCGCGCGTACCTCTGACCCGATGGAACGGATCGCCCGCTTTGAATCACAGCTTGAAAGTCTGCGACAGGAGCTGAAGATACCGGCGTACTCCGCCGCCATCGTCAAGAATCAAAAAGTGATCTGGGCCAAGGGATTCGGTTACGCAGATGTTGAGAACAAGATCCCGGCAACCGAACATACCGCTTATCATCTGGCTTCGCTGACCAAAACGTTTGCGTCTACGATCCTGATGCAGCTGGTCCAGGACGGAAAGATCAAGCTGGACGATCCTGTTTCAAAGTACGGCATCACGCTCGAGGGCGAGGGCGTCATTAAAGTGCGACACTTGCTCTCCCACACATCCGAAGGAAATCCCGGCGAGCAGTATCGTTATAACGGTAATCGCTTTGCTGAACTGGATAAGGTGGTCGAAAGGGCAACCGGGAAATCATTTGCCGAAGTTTTAATAGCAAACATTCTCGATCCCCTCGGTATGAATGAGACGGCGCCGAACGTGCCCACGATAGTCAGCACGAAACCACCAAACGCGGCGGGCGAGGCGGCAGAGACCGAAGTGAAAGCCGCGGTTGTGGATCTCGTTGCGGGCTTCAATTCCGGCAACGTTGACCAGATTCAGCGGCGTCTCGCGCCGCAGCAGAACCGCTTTTACGCCGAGGGTGGGTTTCTAACTTCTTTTATTAATGCGGCGGAGTTGAAGGGAGCATTCCAGTCTGGTTTCAAAGTGAAGATGGAGATCAGCAACCTCGAGGCGGCGGTTTACGGCGACAGCGCCATCACAACCTTTTTTACGCGCACAACCGTCACGCCTGCCAATGGACCACAGCGCACCGAAACTCCAAAGAGGAATTCATACTTCTGGAACAAACAAGACGGCGCGTGGAAGCTGGTTCATGCACACACGTCGTCACTGGGCACAGGGATCATTACGGAAAAGCACCAGCAAAGATTCGACACGGTCTCAAAGATACTGGCTCAACCGTATGCGCTCGATCGCGAATTTAAGATCGGGAAAATAAGTTACCCGCAGGGGTTCAGCACTAGCGCTGGCTTGATCTCCACAGTTCTTGACATGGCGACGTATGACATCGCGATCGATCAAAACAAGTTTATTACCAAAGAAACTCAACAACTCGCTTTCACGCCGGCTGTCTCAAGCAAGGGTGAGTCGCTTCCCTACGGGTTGGGTTGGTTTACACAGAACTACAAAGGCACGAAGCTGTTATGGCATTACGGCTACTGGACCGGCAACTCATCGTTTATCGTGAAAGTGCCCGAGCAAAACATAACGTTCATCATAATGGCGAACTCTGACATGCTCAGCCGTCCGACGGGTCTAGGCGCGGGCGACGCGCTAACTTCTCCAGTAGGCATGGCTTTTTTGAAGACATTCATCTTCCCGGAGAAGTTCGGAGAGAGCCTTCCCGAGATTCGTTGGAACGCTCCGGTTACAGAATTGAAAAATCAGCTCACCGCGAAAGCAACCAAACCGTATGCCGATGTCTACCGCTCAGACCTGGTCACAAAGTTCCGGATTTATCAAACTGTGGGGCGCACAACCGATGCCTCGCAGTTGATGAAATTGTATGGGGAGATTTATTCCAAGCCGATGCCCGATGATCTGATGAAGCTGTCAGTGGTTGCGCAGATCGTCCAGGT
>JAICQI010000038.1 GCA_025937955.1 Pyrinomonadaceae bacterium | reverse complement strand
CAGCCCCTGTCCAGGTTCAGCTTCCGGCGCGCTACGGTCGCGATAGAACAACAACAACCGGTAAAACTCGTCCTCAAACTCTTCTTCAGTACAATTAACTGTGCGCACGATGAGCGGATGCTTATCGCGAAAGATCACGCCGGTGAAACCCTGCTTCGACGCGCTCAGCAGCAGTGAATCTCCCACCGCGGCACCGTTTCGGATCAACCACTGCGCTTCACCCAGGTGACGAGGCAGGATCAGTCCGGCGCGCCATCCCAACGATTCCAATAGCGCTTCGTATTCCGCGAGTACCGCTCTCTTTACTGCGATGACGAGATAACGATCCCGACCCTGTGAATCTTTTTGCAGCTTGTCTTTGGAAACGGAGAGATCTTCGAGTGGCGCGCCAAAGCCGCGCTCGATCTTCCAGCGCAGTACATCCTGAAGCTCGCTTGCTGATTGCGTCTGGCCCTCGATCGTCAGTACCAGCGTTCGTGCAGTTGCTTCAGGCAAACTCAACGACCAGCGTCTCTGCTTCAGCAGACCAGCACTGGTGGCGAGCTCTTTCAGCACACCGGCCAGTTGAGCAGTGTCTTCGATATTGCGTTCATCGAAACTCGGCCGAAGCAACGACTCGGCGATGTTGAAGGTGGCAGCGCGACGCAGCTTGCAGAGCGGGCCTTTAACGCGCTCGAGTTGCACTACTGAGGCGACACCCTTTTCCAGGCCGATAGCTGTTGCGGGATACCAGGGATCGATGAGTCGTGACAGGAGGTTGGGCATTAAAAGTCGAAGTCCAGATCTACCATTCGCTATACGGTGTGCCTTCAGTCGATATTTCCGCGGAGCTGCTATGAACGTCAGTCATTCCCTGCTCGCCCTGGAGCGAGTTGGGATCCTCGCCGGTGGTGATGGCCCAGTCTTTCTGTCCGGTAAACGGATCGGTCGGAACTTCGCGCATGTAACCTTCGCTGGCGATCTCTTCGAGCGATTGTGGCAAGCGTCCCTTGTCAGCCGCGAACTGATCGATCAGAGACCGCATCTTGCGCAGATCGTCTTTAAGCACCGTCTCGCGCGTGTGCATGATCGTCTTCTGATATTGCGGCAACGTAATGGCAGCCAGAATGATGATGATCGAAATCACGATCATCAACTCCAACAACGTAAATCCGGCCTGCTTAACTTTACCAGTCACTGTACCTCTCCCCATTCAATGCTGTTTCTTTTGACTTCGAGCGCACGTCAAAAACGTTCTCACCGCCCCACGAGCCGGCATCGGCCGCATCGTAAGACGATCTCAACTCCCACTCAGCCTTGCCTGTAATCGGATCGATCGGCAACCCGCGTAAATAGACCTTCTGCTTGGTTGATAACTGGCCCACTTCCGTTGCATTCACGCCCTGTTGTCCACGACCGCCCATCGAGCCTCGCGGTATCACGTTGACGCCATTGATCAAGGTTTCCAGATCCGGCGGATAGTGATCCGGATTATCAACTCCAAAGATCGTGCAATCGCTGATCACGACTTTGCTGCGCGGATCGAGGATCCCAGCCTGCTGTTGCTGCGCCTGTTGTTGCGCCGTCAGCGCCACGCCGGTGCAGACCATGCCTACCGTGTCGCGATGAAACTCGTCTATCGCCGAGCGGATCTGGCGCAGCGTCTCCCGCAGTTGCTGCTCCTTCTGTCGCTTTACCGAGACTTTGACGAGCGGCAACACGCCCATCGTCAGGATAGTCAACACGGTGATCGTGATCACCAGTTCGATTAATGAGAAGCCTCTTTGCTGCTGCATTTGCTTGAAGTTGATTCCTCGGAGATGCCACGGGCTCGTCCCGTGGAGTCTCACGCTCGCCGCTACAGCTCGGCGCTACATCGCAAAAAAGCACAAAAAGCACAAATGGGTATTGCTCAAGCTTTGCGCTTTTTGTGCCTCTTGATGGCGAAAACAGCTACTGCTGTTTCACTGTGGCCGTTCCCTGAATGACCTCCGATTTCACGTCGCGCGCGTCGGTGGCCACCAGGTGCAACGTCTCGTTCACTAACGTCAGCGACGCGTTCCCTTCCGCGATCGCTTCGACTTCAATGAAGAGCAGTGGTCCAGATCCCTTGAACGATGCTTTGCCGTTCAGACTCGAGATCGAAATCATGGCAGTGCCGGTCGTGCCGTCTATCAACGGCGTAAACAGCGGCGCTGTTTCTCCTGTCGCCGGCAGAATACTTCCCGCGGTGACTGCATGGACCTTCACCACTTTGGGATCGAATCGCAAAGCGAGCAGGGCCAGGCTAAGCGGCACGTCGGAGTTCAATTGAATCGCGTAGCGTCGCTTCTCTCCAACCTTCATCACGCCGGCTGGCGATAACATGCTAAGTTGCGCCACGCGCGACTCGGTGGCCTTTGCTTCAAGCGAAGTCGCAGCGGGTTTGGGCATCGACGTCAGCACGGCGTTTTGAGTTCCCGCTGTTCCCGTGTTCACTGCCGCGACATTTGCCGCCGCCTGATCGCTGATCAGCGACTTCGGCGCCGGGACAAACGACGGTAGTTCTTCGGGCGCTGCTGCCGGCTTGTTATTTGCAGCCGTCGTGTTTACAGGCGGCGCAGTTGCGACGGGATTGTTCACAGCGGTGGTCGTTGCAGCCGGAGCCGTGGCTTGCTTGTTCGGAGCCGGGTCCGGAGTGAATTTGAGTGCTCCGGCTCCCGCGGGTGGCGGCAGATTCGCAGGCGTTGTGTTCTGCGAAACAGTCTCAGCCGGTTTCAGGAGCGGCGCATCCGGCAGCTGCAAAGTCACATTCCGCGGAAGCGCGCGCGCGGCAGCGATCTGGTCCTCACGATCAGCGTCGCGCATCATCTCGGCCAGCGAGCCAGTGGTTGGCGATTGCAACGTTCCGCTCGGTCGCATCTCCTCGTCACGTGGAGTTACTGCCGGTGCGCGAAGCACGCGCGGAGTAACAGCAATAACGATATCGACCTGGCGGATATCGCGTGTCGGCGAGGTAAAGAGCCGGCCAATAAACGGGAGACCGCCCAGGAAAGCAATTCCTCTGCGACCTCTTGATTCGATGTCAGTCGAAACGCTGGCCAGCATCATGGTGCGATTGTTCTGAACTCGCGCAGTGCCGGTCATCGTGCGTTCCGTAAACGTCGGGGTCAGCTCGTTGCCACCCAACACATCCTTCTGTTCGATGTTCATCTTCACCTGAACATCGAGGTTCGGAAATACCTGGGGCGTGAACTTCAAAGTCAAACCAGTTGGCTCGTAGTTGATGACCGGGAAGCCGCCAGTCGGGAAATTACCGACGCCTGGCACCGGCGTGCCTGTTTGGACACCGAATGGATAAGCCTGCGCCGTTTGCACCGGAACACGTTGTCCGATGCGCGCCGTCGATTCTTCACCGTTGAACGCGTGCACTTGCGTCGAAGCAACGAGCTTTGTGTTTTGTTTACTTCTAAAAGCCCTGAACGCCGTTGAGGGAATCACTAGCGCGGCTGCCAGCGCAGTCGGCACACCACCCACGATGCCCGCCACGTTTACGCCACCAGGACCTGTACTTGCCGCGTCACTCAAAACTGAGAAACCGGGTGAGCCGCCCAGATTGAAGATATCTGCACCGGTCCCGATTTGATTACCGAAAGTCAACAAATCGTTCTTTGACACTTCGTAGATGTTGACGTCCATCACGACTTCAGCACGATCTTTGTCAACGCTCTGAAGCAGGTCGCCGATTAAGCGTACGTTCTCAGCGGTGTCGCGCACGGTCAAACTGTTGGTTGCCTCATCCGGTACCACGATCGTTTGCGGGCGTCCCACTGACGGCGGAATCGCTTGCTGCACGAGCGTGCGAGCGTCAGCCGGTTTCATGTTTGAAAGATAGAACGTGCGCAGGACCAGTTGCTGGTACTGTGGCCGGCGTGCCTGGTCGGCGACGAGTATGGTTCTGCGGCTGAGTTTCTGGAAGAAGAGCCCCTCCTGAAGGAACAGGTAATCGAGTGCTTGCGCGGTGGTCACGTCTTTCAACTGGAGGTCGACTGGACGCGATTGTGCGAACGACTGCCGGTCGAAAATAACGTTGAGACTAAGTTGCTCGGCAAGACTGCGAATCAGCGTCTTGAGATCGCCTTTGACGTCGACAATGCGGAGTTGTTGTTCCCGCGGAGTTGCTAAATCCTGAGCCTGAGCACTGGCGGGAGTGAAAGTGCCGCCTTCGGATATTCCATAATGCCCATTGCTTCCGTTGCCATTGGTTCCATTGGTACCATTTGTTCCATTAGGAGAGCGGCCTTCCTTGACCGCTTGCAGGCGCAACATGCGCTCCATCTCCGATACGGCAAGCTCGTTCACCGGATCATAACCGTACGCCTGGCGGAAGGCATTGTAGGCGCCGACGAAATCCCCCCTCTCCGAGAGCGACCTCCCTTGCTGCATGTACGTCTGCGAGGCGTTGAAACTCGCACGGCGGAAATGGAGCTGGTACTCCATGTTCGACGGGTCGGCAGCCACGGCGAGCGTGAATTCCTGCGCCGCCTTGTCCCACTGTTGCTGCGCCTCGTAATCCATGCCGCGCTTGAAGTTTTTCTCACCCTTCTTGGCGAAAGCGGTGATTGGCAAGGCCAACAGGCTAACGGCGAGAAGCAAAGAAATTAGGGTGCGAGCTCTAGTATTGTTTTTCATGACTCTACTCGGTTCGGGAGGTGAAAGTTTAGCGGCCTAATAATGCCGCCGGAACGCCTAAGATGCAAGATCAAACCAGCCAATTGCCTTACACGCAGGCATTTATTTTTGGTTCCGCTTTGCCTTCAAAATAGAGGCCCGATAGGACATATTCGACCTATATGACCTATTACGGATCGGGACGGTTATCGGGGAACTACTTACCTGCGCTGAGCTCTTCGACGAACGTTACGCGGTTGATTTCGTGCAAGGTCGAAATCCCGTGGAAAACCTTCTGCAAGGCCGATTCTCTCAAACTCGTTAAACCCTCGGCCTCAGCTGCGCGGCGCACTTCAGAGCCCGGCCGCCGCTCGACAATCATTTCCCGGATATTATCCGACAAATCCAGCAATTCGTGAATAGCAGTTCGACCACGATAGCCGGTGTGGTTACAGGCGTCGCAACCGACGTTCATGTAAAAGGGCTTGGGACGGTACACCTCGGGATTCAGACCGGATTCCGCCAGCTCGTCGTCGGTCGGATGATACTGCCGCTTACAGTAAGCACACAGCATGCGAATCAGACGTTGGGCCAACACGCAATTGAGCGACGAGACAAAGTTGTAAGGCTCGACACCCATGTTCAAAAATCGCCCAATCACGTCGATCACGTTGTTCGCGTGTACAGTAGTAAATACGAGGTGACCGGTCAGCGCGGATTGGATTGCGATCTGCGCCGTTTCCGTGTCGCGGATCTCGCCGACCATGATCTTGTCAGGGTCGTGACGCAGGATCGAGCGAAGACCACGATCGAACGTCAATCCCTTCTTTTCGTTGACCGGAATCTGCGTGATGCCGTGCAACTGATACTCGACCGGATCCTCGATCGTCACGATCTTGTCTTCTTCGTTTCTGATCTCGTTCAGTGCCGCATAGAGCGTGGTGGTCTTGCCCGATCCGGTTGGACCAGTCACCAGCACCATCCCGTAAGGCTCTGCGATGTACCGACGAAACTTGCGCAAATCTTCTTCCGCAAAACCGACGACGTTCAGATTGAGATTCCGGAACTCTTCGTTGATCTGTTCCTTGTCAAGAATACGAATGACCGCGTCTTCGCCGTGGATGGTCGGCATGATCGAAACGCGGAAGTCGACGTTGCGTCCCTTGTAACGAACCCTGAACCTGCCGTCCTGCGGCACGCGACGCTCGGCGATGTCGAGCTCTGACATGACCTTGATACGCGAGATCAACGTCTGGTGATACGCAAGATCGATCGGATCGACTTTCGCGTACAGCGCACCGTCGATTCGATACTTGACCTGCACTTCCGTGTCGCGAGTTTCGATGTGAATATCGGAAGCACGCGACTCCATCGCGTTGTAGATGATTGTGTCGACCAGTTTGATGATCGGCGACATTTCCGCGTCAGTCGCCAGGCGATCGAGATCGAGCACTTCTTCACCGTGCTCAGTTTCTTTTACAAGCGAGATACGAAAGCCTGACGCCGCTTCCTGAAGGACGCGCTGCGTGGTGTCGCCCTTTCGCAAAACGACTTCGACTGCGCCGGCTGTAGCAACATGCGGCACAAGGCGCGTTCGCAGCGTGCTTGAGAGCTCATCCAACCGTTCGAGATCGGTCGGATCAGCCATCGCGATGTGCAGCCCTTTTTGATCGCGCTTGAGCGGCACGAACTGGTGCCTGACCATCAGGTCGACCGGAACTTCCGTGAACAATTCGTAGTCGATCGGCGATTCGCGATCAGGCGGCAACAGATCGACAAATGGCAGGCGATAGCGACGCGCGAGCTCTCTCGCCGCCTTCATTTCGGGCGGCTCATGCACGTCACCGTTTTGACCGTTTTCACTCGCGGTCGGGACAGGTTGGATGACCGGATTTTCGTTTTCAGAGACTTGCTTCATAGATGCTTGTGATAATACTTGCGACTAACTAATTAACGATGTCCGGTAACGCCTGCTCCGCCCGAGATTGACTGGATAATCGGCAGGTAAATCGCGAGGAGAATCGTCACAACGACCCCGCCCATGACCACAAGAATCGCAGGCTCAAGCGTGGTCGTCAACTGTTCCAGCCGCACTTCCGACTCCGCATCGTAAAACACCGCCACCTCGTCCAGCATCTCGCGCAAACTGCCCGATCGTTCACCGATTCCGATCATGTCGATGGCGAGTGGTGGCATCCACCCGGCCGTCTCCAAACTCTCCGTGAACGAGCGGCCTTCGCGAATCATCGGCAGGATCGAAGAGCTGCGACGTCGCAGTTCGAAGTTCGTGATCGACTCCGACGCGATTTCCCACGACTCGACGAGCGTGATACCGCCGGCGAGCAACGTCGCGAGTGAGCGCGTCGCCTGGGCCACCGACAACTGCACCGCTAGACTTCCAGCCAGTGGAATCTTGAGGATTAGTTTGCTGATTGCGAGTTTTCCTCCGGGCGTTCGTGACCACAGAAATAAAATGACGGAGCCGCCAATCACCAGTGGTCCAAACCAAAGCACGTTTGACGACAACCAGCGTGAGATACCAACAACGATCTGAGTCACGGTCGGCAGCTCATTTCCGAACCCGGCAAAGAGCTCCGACATGCGCGGCACCACGTAAATCGTCAGGAACGTCACCATGCACGCGGACGCAAACAGCAAAAACATCGGATACGCCAGCGCGCCGCGAATCTTGCGTCGCAGTGCAACGTTCCGGCGCATGTAGGTCACATAACGGCTCAACACCTCGTCGAGCGCGCCCGATCGCTCACCCGCGAGAATCGACGCCGTGTAGATTCGAGGGAAGATGGAGCCCTGGGCAGCAAACGCCTGCGATAATGCCGCGCCGCCGCGGATCTGCTCTTCGACCTCGCCCAACACGGCTCGTAGTCGCGCCGAAGCAGCGCGTTTTCGCAGCATCGAGATAGCTTGCAGGATGGGAATACCGGCGCGCACGAGTGCTGCGAGCTGCTGGTTGAAAAGCAGGAAGTCGTTGGCTTTGACTTTCAGGTGACCGCCGGGGCGGCCTAACCGGGTTAACGCGGCTACGCCGGAGGTCTGTGGTGGCGTGACTTTGAAAACACGAAAACCTTCGCGCTCGAGACGCGCCCGCGCTTCCTGCACGCCCGCAGCCTCAATCGTGCGAGTCACGACCTCGCCAGCAGGGGTTCCCAATCGACAAATAAACTCAGCCATAGTTTGGATTTACCCGCCTGAGATTAACCGGGGAGTATATATCACGCCCTTCGCAATCAGAAGTTGCACCAGTAACAAAAGAACAAGTCAGAACAAAGAACAAGTCAGGAAGAGGGGCTTGCCCCGCCGTTAGTCGATTGACCGGGGCAAACCCCTGTTCCCGACTTGTTCTATTTGTGTAGCTTGTTCCTTTTTAACGGTGGTTCGCGCGTTATCTTCTTTGAGATCAGTGATGATAATCGCACCTTTATTTAGATATCTGAACTAACCCAAGGGAGATCAGCCTGTGAGTGCACCTGCAAATCAACTCGTAAACGAACAACCAGCCAACGTCCAGATGCTGCAAATCATTAGCGGTTTCTGGATTTCCCGTGCCGTCTATGTCATCGCCAAGTTAGGCATTCCCGACCTACTGAAGTCAGGACCCAAAACCGCCGAAGAGCTGGCAGCGGCCACTAAGATGCACGCGCCTTCCCTCTTTCGCATACTGCGCGCGCTGACGAGCGTGGGCGTTCTGAGCTCCGCCGGGGGCGGACGCTTCGCACAAACACCCGTGTCAGAAACTCTGGTCACCGGTGCGCCGGGCTCGCTGCGCTGGTTTGCTGTTTCAGAGCTCGGCCAGGAACACTATCCCGCCTGGGGTAATCTGATGCACAGCGTCAAGACCGGCGAGATTGCATTTGATAACTTTTTCGGCGTCGATATCTGGAAGTACTTCCAGCAGAATCCGGAAGACGCGGCCGTTTTCAACGATTCGATGAGCAGCGTGACGGCAGCGACAAACGAAGCGATTCTGTCGCTCTACGATTTTTCGAATTTCGGCACCGTGGTGGACGTCGGCGGAGGTCACGGCGGCCTCATCACGTCAATTCTCAAGAGCAATCCAAAAGTGAAAGGCGTCTTATTTGACGCTCCGCAAGTGATCGAAGGCGCGCGTCCGAAGCTCGAGGCCGCCGGGGTCGCGGAGCGATGCGAAACTGTTGCCGGCGACTTCTTCAAATCGGTTCCGGCAGGCGGCGATGCCTACGTGATGAAATGGATTATTCACGATTGGGACGACGAAAAGTCGATCACGATCCTGCGAAACTGCCGCAGCCGCATGGGCGCGAACGGCAGGCTGATTCTGGTGGACTGCGTTGTGCCGGAAACCGACGAGCCGCACTTCTCGAAGTTCATCGATTTGAACATGCTGGTGATGACGGGCGGCAAGGAACGGACGGCGAAGGAGTTCGAACAGCTTCTCAGCTCCGCCGGCTTTAAACTCCTCCGCATCATCCCCACGGAGCTTCCAACCAGCATCGTCGAAGCCCAGCCAATGTAATTCAGAATAGGTCCTATAAGTCCTATAGGACCTATTTCTTCTTCCGAAGATCTTGCGCCGAGGGTTGCGCCTGTCCTAGAATGGCCGTGCAGCACAGCACTAAACTGAAACGCGAACGGCCGTCTCCCCGTGAACCTTTCATGCTCCGGTTTTGAATGTCGGGCATCACTCGTTCCCAAACGAGCATCTGTGTTGACAGTTCCCTTTCGAGGCCCTGACCGGTACTTAAAAACTGAATCGCCGATCTAGTCCGGGGGTGACATGTATTTTCCGACTCGTTACGCCACCAAAATAACGGCGGCTTCTATCTCGCTAGTCACTGTGACAGTTTTTCTGGCACTGACTGTGCAAAGCCAGGAGCCTGCAACCCAGGAGAAGTCCGCTGCCGCCACTCAAATCCCTGCGCAGAAGGCGAAGGATCAGAAACTCGGCACGGAACTCGACGATAAATCGCTTATCACCAACACCGATCTGATCACGTTGACAGTGACCGTCACTGACACCTACGGACGTTACGTATCAGGACTGAGCAAGAGCGCATTCGCCGTTTTCGACAACAAGCAACAGCAGGAGATCACCTATTTCAGCGACGACGACTCACCGGTTTCAGTCGGAGTTATCTTCGACGTCTCCGGCTCGATGAGCGGCGACAAAGTGAAACGCGCGCGCGACGCCCTGGCCAAGTTCATTCAAACCAGCCACGACTCCGACGAGTATTTCCTGATTGCTTTCAATTCCCGGGCACAGTTACTCCTCGATAAAACACGCGACGGCGATTCGATTCTTAACAAGCTGACGTTTGTCGAGACCAAGAGCCAGACGGCACTCTACGATGCGTGCTATCTCGGCGTCGAAAAAGTGCAACGCGGCTCACATGCGAAACGCGCACTTTTGCTCATCAGCGACGGGCAGGATAACGATTCCCGGTACACCTTCAACGAACTTCGGAAGCTGCTGAAAGAGTCAGACGTGACGCTCTACGGCATCGGCATTCTGAGCGGCAGCGACGCCGGCAGCGCCATGGGCATGGAAGGCCAGGGAATTCTCGACGAGCTTGCGGGCGTCTCCGGAGGCAAGGCGTTCTTCCCGCGCTCTGCGGCGGAAATGGACGACATTTTCGAGCAGATTGCACTGGAATTGCGGCACCAGTATTCGATCGGGTACAAACCCGAATCCTTCGCAAACGACGGCAAGTGGCACAAGGTGAAAGTTAAGGTTACCCCGCCTCGGGGCCTGCCGCGGTTGTTCGTTCGCTCGAAGGAAGGCTACTACGCCACCGCCGGTGTGCGAGCGCAATGAATTCAAAAGAGGCTTTCGGCAACGCAGGCTCAGTTCCTGAGCATCTTTGCACGTGTGCGTCTAGTGGCTGCATTTGTTGCCCCAGCCTTGCGCGTTCGTAGTTTTATGAAAGGCAGTAACGACGCTCCCGTCCCGATTGCTGGGTTCGTGGAGCGTTTTGAGTATCGCGCAATCCTGACTATATTTGGGCTTGAGAGGAGTCAGTTGGGTGTTGTTTAGTGAGCAGAACCTGAGGCGAACTGGTGTGTTGGCGATCTGCTGTTTGATCGTCCTGGGACTGGTCTTTGGCTCCAGCGTGAGGGCGGGCAGTGACATTAACCTCGTGAGCCAGGAGCGGCCCCGTAGCACGCAACCCGCACAGCAGCCGTCGCCTTCACCTGCCACCACTCCCGCTCAGCCGGTCCCAACAACGACCCCGACGCCACAAACCACACGACCGGCCCAAGGCGATCGAACAGCGCCGACCCTCGGTGATCCGCCACCGCCACCGCGTCTGAAGCCAACGCCGACGCCGACTCCACCTGAAGAGATCGACGCGGAAAGTACCATTCGCATCAACGCCGAACTGGTCCAACTTCACGTGCGCGTGATCGATCGTAATAACCGGCCGATTAACAACGTCCCGGAGGGTGCTTTTCACGTTTTTGAGGACGGTGTGGCGCAGAGGATCGAATCGTTCACGCGCGAAGAGGTTCCGATCAGCTATGGCCTCGCCGTCGATACGTCCGGCTCGCTGCGTTCGCAGTTGCAAAGCGTTATCGACGCCGGCAAGACGATCATCAATGCCAACAAGCCTGGCGACGAGACTTTTCTCGTGCGGTTCATCAGTAGCGACAAGATCGAGACGGTCCAGGATTTCACTGCGAGCAAAGAGCAGTTGCTGGATGGTTTGGATAGTTTTTACGTAGAAGGTGGACAGACAGCAGTTATCGATGCGGTTTATCTTTCCGCCGAACACGTTTCCGAGTACAAGAAGGGCGATGAAGGCGATCGTCGACGTCGCGCGCTCATCGTCATCACTGACGGTGAAGACCGCAACAGCTTTTACAAGCAGGAGCAACTTTTCGCGCGATTGCGTGAGGAAGACGTTCAGATCTTCGTGATCGGGTTCGTTAACGAGCTGGAGAAAGAGGCTGGCTTGATCCGCAAGAGCCCTCGCGAAAAAGCAGTCAACCTGATTAAGAAGCTCGCCAGCGAGACGGGTGGTCGCGCTTTTTTTCCGGAGTCGATCTCCGAGCTGCCTCAGATCGCGAATGAGATTATCAGGGATCTACGAACCCAGTACGTGATCGCCTACAACCCCACAAACAAAGAGCAGGATGGCACCTATCGCGCGATCAAGGTCACGGTGGACCAGCCTTCCGACTCCTCCGAAAAACGGATCGCGCTGACGCGAACCGGACGCCTCGCGCGCAAGGAAAGCCAGGGCGGCGGTCCACGCCCGCCGGCCGTGAGGATGCCCGGCACTGCTACCCCTAACAAGAAACCGTAACCGCGGATAAAACGGATTGGAATACACGATTGACGCGGATCAAATCCGCGCTTTTTATCGGCGCTAATCCGCGGCTGTTTTGGGCTTCGGTTTCTTGTACTTGTACCCGTGTCTTTCGGCCGCCTCTTCGATCGAGTGCGTCATGGTGAGGACGTCATCCTCTCGCGCCAGATCAATTAGTCTCTTGTAGTAGCTGCGCAGCGCATCAATTTCGGGCTCGCTCAAATCCTCCACGTCGATCAAACGATTGCTGGCGCCCTCCATGGCCGCGACGATCTCGTTGAGCTTGAGATGAATGGCGAGCGCGTCTTTGTTCTGCGCGCGCTGAATTAGAAACACCATCAGGAAAGTGACAATGGTGGTGCCCGTATTGATCACTAGCTGCCACGTGTCAGAAAAACCAAAGAGTGGTCCAGTGATGGCCCAGACTACGATCACTGTCACGGCGAGCATAAAAGCGAGCGATGTCCCAGTGGCCCTTGTGGCCTGGTAAGAAAACCTCTCGAGCAATGTGCTCACAATATTTCTTTTTCGCGGCATCGATAATCTCCCCCACGGTAGATGAATTTAAGACGAAATAATTGCAGGGGGGATTAATTGCGGGGAACCGAAGGAGAGACGCTACTACTTGGCTTTTACGGAACCGCTAATCTTCTTACGGGTAGTCTCGCCTGTGGTCAAAACGGGTAAACCGAGATCTACATCCGAATGGGGTTGAGGGATAACGTGTGTTGCGACTACTTCGCCGACGCGCTTTCCGGCAGCCGCACCAGCATCGACAGCGCTACGGACAGCGGCCACATCGCCACGCACGATCGCCGTGACCAGGCCGGCATCGATCTTTTCCCAACCGACGAGGCGAACGTTCGCGGATTTAACCATCGCGTCGGCAGCTTCAATCATCGCCACCAGGCCACGACATTCGACCATTCCGAGTGCTTCAGGCATCAAAACCTCCCATCAGGCCACGATAGTAACAAAATGGGCCACAAAAAGGCACAAAAGTCACAAAAAGAAGAATCGCAAGAAGAGCTATTCGGCGGGGATCTGACCAACCATTTTGTGCTTTTGTGCCTTTTTGCGGCCAATAATTTTTGTGCCTCTTTGTGACTAATTTCGCAACGAGTGGATCGGCGCGGGGATCCTTCCGCCCCGCCGAATAAAAGCCGCGGATGAAAAGGCATTCACCGGCATGATCGGCGCGCTGCCGAGCAAACCACCAAATTCCACCATCTCACCAACGTCGCGTCCGGGTACTGGAATGATCCGTACGGCTGTGGTCTTGTTGTTCATCGTTCCCACTGCCATCTCGTCCGCGATGATCGCCGCGATCGTTTCCGCAGAGGTCGAACCCGGCACGGCAACCATATCGATTCCGACAGAGCAGACGCTGGTCCAAGCCTCGAGCTTATCCAGCGACAGTGCTCCGAGCTGTGCTGCTTCGATCATGCCGGCATCTTCCGAGACCGGGATGAAAGCGCCACTCATGCCGCCAACGGAACCGCTTGCCATCGCGCCACCTTTCTTAACCGCATCAGTCAACAACGCCAGCGCGGCGGTCGTGCCATGAGTGCCGGCCCGCTCAAAACCCATCGCTTCGATGATGTTGGCCACTGAGTCTCCCGGGACGGGCGTCGGCGCCAGCGAGAGATCGATGATGCCGAACGGAATTCCCAGGCGTCGTGCCGCTTCACGCCCCACTAACTCACCAGCACGCGCCAGCTTGAACGATAGTTTTTTGATCGTTTCCGCCAGCTCCTGAAGCGGGAGATCTCGATCGGCGTGCCTGACCGCATGATGGACCACGCCCGGCCCCGAGACACCGACATTGATCACGGCTTCCGCTTCGCTAACACCGTGAAAAGCGCCGGCCATAAACGGATTGTCTTCCACAGCGTTTGCAAAGCAGACAAACTTCGCGCATGCCAATCCACCCTGATCGCGAGTTCGCTCCGCGGCGTCCTTGAGGAGCCGGCCGACATGGCCCACCACGTCCATGTTGATGCCGGCACGCGTTGTGGCCGCGTTTACGGAAGAACATAGACGTTGCGTGGTTGAAAGCGCTTCGGGAATGGAATCGAGAAACCGAGTTTCGGAAGGTGTGGCGCCCTTTTGGACCAGTGCTGAATAGCCACCAATGAAATCGACACCCACCGTACCCGCAGCGTCGTCAATTGCACGCGCGACCTGCACAACGTCGCCACGCAATCCTTCGGTGATCAGCGACACCGGCGTGATCGAGATACGTTTGTTGGCTACCCTGATGCCAAACTGCTCGCCAATCTCATCGACCGTCGGCACCAAGCGTGTTGCAATACGACGAATCTTGTCGCCCGCCTTCTGCGCCACTCCCGCCATCGAGTCGCTGGTGCAGTCGAGCAGGTTCAAACCGAGCGTGACCGTGCGCACGTCGAGATGTTCCATCTCGGTCATCGCGACAGTTTGAAGAATCTCGGCCTGGGTGTATTCCATTATCCGATTACTTTGCTGAGGATGAGCAACACGATAAACAGTATGAACAACCCAGCCGCAACAAGCAGGAACCGCAGGCTGGGATCGTACGCCGCCTGGTCGATCACGACACTTGAAACTTTGCGTATGTGCTCCACTCGACTTCGGACACTGTGTTCCGCAGGTTTGTGCACAACAGGCACACTATGGAGCGCCTGAGTTGGGGCGGCTTCCGCGGGCGGTGCGTGCTCGATGATCGTGTTGGAAACATCTGTCTCAAGCGGATGCGATTGCGGAATCGGGTTCCCGCACTGCGGGCAGAACATTGCACGCTGGCGCACCGACGCGCCACATGAGCTACAACGACGTGCAATTTCAGGTTCCGACATAAAGAGCTTTAAATGCGGTGCATCGCGTTGAAGAGATCTTCTCGCTGCGCGTAGATGCGAACACCAAGATTTTGCCCTGCCAAGCGGAGTCGATCTTTCAACTCGGCCGTGCTCTCACGCGCGCGCGAGGTGTCGGCGATGATCACCATCGCAAACTTTCCCTGCACCACTGTTTGGTTGATGTCGATAATACTGCAACTCGCCTCACCGAGGATCTGGGAGACGCCCGCGACGATTCCCGGATGATCCAAACCGAACACTGAGATCACCATCCGGTCTGACGATCCTTCCGACGCGCCCAATGGCATGGCGCCTCCATCGGCCGGCGCAACAGGAGTGCTGTTCGTTCTTACCTGGTTATAGATGTCGGTGACCAGTTGCTCGACGGTCGTATCGTCAACCGCATTCCCCAAGCGGTCGTAAACCGCTCGAGTGATTCGATAAATCAGGTCTTCATTGGTCATTGAGAAAGGGAGTGATCAGGGGCGGTTTGTTTAGGGTCTGCCATTTTCTTGTATGAGTCTGCGGGCTGCTTCACGCATTTCGTCCGAGAGAGTGTCGTTGATATCCACGCGGTCGACGATACCGACCACTGCGGCTTCGATCGACATGTCCTGATTTCCGATCGCCGAGCGCGCTGCTTTGCCGAAGGCGCACAGCACCATTTCGCCTGTGCCCGCGCCGAGGCGATCGGCGACGACGACGATGTTGCGCGTTGGTTCTTTGTCGAGGTCGTACGGATGCACAATCAAGAACCTCACGCCCTCGAGGTCGGGCGTCTTCTTCGTGGACCAGACTGTGCCTACGACTTTTCCTAAAAACATTTGAGCGTTGTTCTTGGTTCTTTGTAGGGGTGGCCCTCCGTGGCCACCCCAGT
>JAICQI010000377.1 GCA_025937955.1 Pyrinomonadaceae bacterium | reverse complement strand
TTCTGCCTCGCGGAACTGATCTGCGAGCGCACAGTCGTAGCGGTCGACCTCATGATGCGTGCTACTTCATCCGTACTTAACCCCTCGAGATCTCGAAGCAAAATGGCCGCGCGTTCTCTTTCAGGCAGGGTCGCGATGGCCCTCATTATCAATTCACGCTCCTGCACTCGAATGAGAGTCTCTTCAGCATCCGCCTGATCATCGGCTAACACGTAAGCTGCCGCATTGTCGCCATTATCCAGCGAGGTGAATTGAGTATTGTATTGTCGACGTTTCTTCGCGATATCGCGGCAGACGTTAAGTGTAATCTGATATACCCAGGCGAAGAACGGCTGCTCCTGGTTAAAGCGTCCCAGATACTTGTACACCCTGAGAAATACTTCCTGCGCAGCATCCCGAGCGTCGGCTTCATTTCCCAACATCTGCCACGTCATCCGCATTACCCGTTTCTCAGAGTGCTTCATGATCTCTTCAAAAGCCACCATGTCCCCGGCGGCAGCGCGTTCAATGAGACGAGCCAGCGATCTCGGAATTTGAGGCAGAACATTTTCAGGCAACCGTTTTTTTGAAGCAACGGTTAATTCGTGGGCCTCGATTGTTGCCTCTAGTCTCATTTACCTCTCATCTATGATCTACTTGCCTCGACAGAAAAACGTTGAGAGTAATTTGGTCATCTGCGTGAGATGATTGGCAGTAGTTTGTCGCAAATTTTTGTTGGACATAGTCAGTACCACCTGCGAGGCTTTGCACACAAAGTCACAGCCTGGGGTGGCCACGGAGGGCCACCCCTACAAAACTCCCGGATTACTCGAGTGTCCGTCGCGTTTTGTAGGGGAGGCCCTCCGTGGCCACCCCATGATCCAGATTACACAGATTATTAAATCAATCTGTGTAATCTGTGTATACACCTCGCAAACCCCAAAACAACCGGGGTACATTTTTTTGCATCACAGGAGCGAAATCGCAGCAAGTATCGCGATCGTCAGAAAAGTTCTAGCACGAGTATCCCCAGGCTCACCTAAAAACCGAAAATAAAAGAGTCGGCTGTCAGTTGAAACTTTTCAGTTTCACTTTGTGGCAGTGTGTCTTTGGAGGCAGCTATGAGCCGTCGATGGCTTCTTTCCCTGCTGTGCCTTGCGGTGCTGTTTCTTTCGTTGGACCAATTCACGCGCGCGCGTGACGAGCTAAGAGTAAACGAAACCAATAGCAGGATTCTCCTTGGAAAGACTCCAGCGGAAGTCTTGCTTGCAGTCGACAATCCTTCGACCAACAACGTCAATGCAAACGTTCAACTCGAGCTCATCGACCCACGCAATAAAACCATCGCCACGACAACTCAGGTTCAACCGATAGCGCGTGGCAGCCAAACGCTCCGACTGTCCCTCCCATTTACCTTCCCCAGCGCGGACGAGAAAGAACGCCATCGCATACTTTGGTACCGACTGCACTACCGGCTCAGTCCTCAAGAATCTCCTGCTGAAACACTCGCCGACGGAATCATCTCCGTGTCTGAGATGACCCCCGATGTTTTTGAATTGCTGGTCTCGGCCGCTCAGACGGTGCGCGAAGGAAATCGCTATCGCGTCCGCGTCCAGGCAACTCATCCCATAACACGGCAAGCGGTTCCGAATGTTCGTATCAACGCGCAGGTAACTCTCGACGGAGACGACGACAAGAACGTGAAGCTCAATCGTTCCAGCTTCACTGATGCCAAAGGTCATGCCGTAGTGGATTTTGAGTTGCCGCCCCGCTTCCCACAGTTCCCCCATCACATTCAACCTTCCGGCGGCGAGCTTCAGGTTACGGGAACGAAAGGCGCCATCGTTGTTCAGACGAAGGGTGAAGTTCTCGTCGATCAGTTTCCGCGGGTTCTCATCACCACCGACAAGCCGCTCTACCAACCGGGTCAGGTCATGCATATCCGCGCTCTCGTCCTCACCCCTTCCAGCAAAGCGCTGGCGAACCAAAACACATACTTCAAAATATGTGATCCCGAGGATGCGATCCTGTATCGCACCGTCGTGACTACTTCACGCTTTGGAATCGCCAGCGCAGACTGGACCATTCCGGAAAACACGCGCCTGGGAGATTACCGGATCTGGGTCGGTGTCGATGGTGGCGACGATCAAATTGCAAAAGAGGTTCGCATCAGTCGTTACGAATTGCCGAACTTCAAGGTCAACGTAGATCTGGATCGCAAGTTCTATCTGCCGGGTCAGAACGCGACCGTCACAGTCAGGGCTGACTACCTGTTTGGGCAACCGGTATTGCGCGGGAAGGTACGCGTCATACGTGAATCTGAGCGCGTGTGGAATTATCGCGAACAGAAGTGGGAACTCAGCGAAGACGATGAACAAGGAGGAGAAACGAAACCGGATGGATCCTTTGTTGCCAGACTCGATCTGGAGTCACTTCACGACGATTTGAATGACTCTAATTACCGACGTTTCGAAGACATTACTTACGCTGCCTACTTCACCGATCCGACAACCAATCGAACGGAACAACGCCGTTTCGATGTGCGCGTAACAAAGGATCCAATCCACGTCTATTTCCTGGAAGCTTACAATTGGAGCTACCGTCGTGAACTGCCAGTGAAGTTCTACGTGTCAACGTTCTATGCTGATGGGTCACCCGCGCGCTGCAAAGTGAACGTCAATTTCACTGATGACGAAGATTATCCCGACACCACAAAACGCATGGCAACAGTCACGACCAATCGTTATGGTCTGGCACAAATCAGCACGCGTGTACCAAAGGAATTCGACGATGAAACCGAAATCGGCATCGTTCTTTCCGCCACGGATTCCCGCGGCCGAAAAGGTTCTGAAACTCAGGGGATTAATTTCAATAATGACCAGCGAGTACGTGTTGAGACTGACAAAACAATCTACCGGTCTGGAGAGCCAGTCAATGCAGTCATTACCGCAAGTACTGAAGAGGCAGTGATTGTTGACCTCGCGGGAGAAGCGGGTCTAATTCGATCTGACCGCGTACAACTGCGCAACGGTCGTGCTTCGATCAGTTTTCCTTTCAGGCCAGAGTTCAAAAACACTCTCAGTATTGTTGCTTATCCTGCCGCTGCAAAATCGTGGGGTTCGGAAGGGTCTCGCACGGTTATCTATCCACACAACCTCGAACTGAATGTTGACGTGCGATCTTCGCGAGACACGTATCGCCCCGGCGAAGACGCGCAACTCAACTTCAGCGTACGTTCGGCTGAGCACCGGTCGCAAGAGAGTGCGCTGGGTGTTGTGGTGTTGGACCGGGCCGTGGTTGAAAGGTTTCGTACCGATCAGGAATTTGGTGGCCAGTCTTACGGTTACGATAACGCCGTCCAGCGGTTCCTCGGGTTCGAAGATCAATTAGCGGGCGTCAGCTTAAGAGATCTTCAACGCCTCGACACCTCGCGACCCATTCCTCCGGATTTGGATCTCCTGGCGGCAGTGCTGCTGAGAAACAACCTCAATTATTACCCGGTCCATTATTCCAGCGAAGAATTCGCACAGGATGCTGAGGAGGTGTTTGGCAGCTCGATCAGAGGTCAACTCGCACCACTGAGACAAGCTCTCTCCGATCGTTACGGGCGCACGATGGAATATCCTTCGGACGAGTCGGAGCTGCACACCTCGTTGTCGCAGTCGAAGATAGATTTCAAAAGCGTCCGCGATCCCTGGGGCATGCCTTACCACGCCGAATTCTCTGTCGATAAGCAGAACGATAAGTTGACTCTCTCGAGCAGCGGCGCCGATAAACGCTATGCCACTCCGGATGATTTTGTTGTCGAGCAAATGAACTGGCCCTATTTTCGTCCGGCAGGTGAAACGATCGACCGGGCCGTCACGCGTTATCACCAGCGAACCGGTTATTTCATTCGCGACGCTGCCACCTTGCGTGCGGAAGTTTCAACTGGCGGCCTAAACCTGGACCAGCTCTACGATCGCTGGGGTAAACCATATCGATTTGACTTTGAGGTCGTAGAGAGCAATTTCGTACTGAAGGTAACGAGTGGTGGACCAGATAAGCGATTCTCTACACACGCGCAATATCAGCTTGATGATTTCACCATTTGGAAGTCTACAATCGACTACTTCGCCGAGCCGCGTGCGGAAATAAACGCCGCTCTCACCGAGAATCTCAACCGAACAAAGACGTTTCCACAATCTGATCGGGAGTTGCGCCAGGCGCTGCAAGGCTTGAACAACTTTTTCGACTCCTTGCGAGATCCATGGGGCCGTCCTTACTACAGCACTTTCAGGACTGAATCGATCTATACCGATCGTGTGCAGCTCGAGAACCGGGCAAAATCTGGTGAACCCCCGAAGATGCGCACGAAGATCACGCCTGTAACGCAAACAGTGCGATTTGTGGTGGTGCGCAGTATGGGACCGGATGCTAAGGCGGGGACCAACGATGATTTTTCTGTCGCCACTTTCACTGGTGTCGTTTCACAACAGCCGCGCGCGACCATTGCACCCATTGCATTTACTCCAGGAGTCGTATTCTCCGGAATTAACGCCGCAGTCGTTGGCACCGTGACTGATTCGATGGGTGCTGCTATTTCCGGGGTCACTGTTGAGGCAAAGCGCTTACCCGACGGACCAACCTACGAAACGTCTACCGATGAAAACGGGAGGTACGGCTTCGCCAGTTTGCCACCTGGGTCATACGAATTCACTTTTGACGTTACCGGTTTTTCGCGAAGTGTGATTACCGACGTTCTTGTCCGTCCAAACAACGTCACCGAAGTAAACGCGTCCATGCAACCGGGTACCGTAAGTGAGGCCGTAAGTGTCACTGCCGAAGCACCACAGGTGACGACTCAGCAGGCTTCAGTGTCGGGCAGTTCCAGCAAAAAGCCCATCGCTACGAAGCCTGCATCGCAACAGATGTCGACACCACGTTTGCGAGAGTACTTCCCCGAAACACTGCTCTGGCAACCTTCAATCGAAACCGACAAACAGGGACGCGCCCAGATCAATTTCAAACTGGCTGACAACATCACGACATGGAACTTGTTGGTTATCGGCTCCACTGAAGACGGTCGCATCGGAACAACTGAAAAAGAGATCAAAGCTTTTCAGCCGTTCTTTGTAGAACACGATCCGCCGCGCGTGCTCACCGAAGGCGACCAGATTTCGCTGCCCGTGGTGGTGCGCAACTACTTGTCGCGAGCGCAAAAGGTTGATCTGGACATCAAGCCGGAGAGCTGGTTTTCAATGCTTGGACCAGCACAGAAGCAAACGAGTGTGGTCGCAGGCGATGCGAAGCGCGAGACGTTTGACTTCCGTGTAGTTGCGTCAGTGAAGGACGGTAAGCAACGCGTCACTGCACGCGCTAGCGACGATCACGACGCGATTGAAAAGCCGGTCAGCGTTCATCCGGATGGCGAAGAGTTGTCAGTTACAGCGGGCGATATTCTCGATGATGGAAGCCCGCTCGAGCTGGAGATTGCTGAAACCATGATTCCTAACTCGAACCGCGGCGAGTTGAAGATCTATCCGAATCTTTTGGCGCACGTGGTCGAGAGTGTCGAAGCGATCATGCAGCGGCCATACGGCTGTGGCGAGCAGACGATCTCCTCCACGTATCCGAGCCTGCTGCTGTTACGACATTCAAAAAAGAGCGGCGAGGGTTTTCCTCTGAGCGGTCGAGCGCAGCGCTATTTAAAGGACGGCTACAGCCGGTTGATGAATTATCGTGCGGAGAATGGTGGATTTACTTACTGGGGAGACGGTGAACCCGATGTGGCGTTAACTGCTTATGCGTTACAGTTCTTAGTCGATGCCGGCGAGGTGATATCGGTGGACCAGGATGTTGTCAAAGAAGCTCGCGAATGGCTCGTGAAACAACAGCGGGCTGATGGGAGTTGGCGGCCGCCGTACGGGAATGATCGCGAAACACTGAATCCGAGGGTTGTGCTGACAGCGTTTGTCACGCGCGTGCTCGCGCGAACAGACGCAGAGGTTTCGGAGCCGTTGAAACGGGCGCTGGATTTTCTCGGCGGTGAGACGCGGCGGATCGACGAGCCTTACTTGCTTGCTTCGTATGCGTTAGCCGCCATCGACGCAAAAGATGTGGGACGCGCAAAACCAGTGTTAGAGAAACTT
>JAICQI010000003.1 GCA_025937955.1 Pyrinomonadaceae bacterium | reverse complement strand
TCGTATTTGAGGTACGGTTGGTCGATTCCTTGAATGCTGATCGCAACGCGGTCCCCGTACTTGATAGGTGACCCCGCAGACTCTATAGGCTCGATGGCGAAGTTTCGCAGGTTGGTCGACGTGTCCCAAACTAAGTTGATCCCTCCCAGGCTTCCGCGCTGCCCATAGCGAATCGATTGCCTCAGGGTCTTATTCACGAGCGTGTAGCGCTGTCCCGGCAGAACGTCCAAGCCTCTGCCGACGATGGTCCAGTTCAATACTATCTTGTCGGTGATCTCCGCCTGGGCCAGGACATGCGTCGGGCAGAAGAACAGGGCTAGAAATGCGAGTAGTCCGGTACAGACCCGGAGACTGAGATTCATAGTGTGTGCCATATACTGATCCTCCGGCCCAGTTTGTTAGTTTAAACGGCCCGACTGGCGACTGGGCACACGCCAATGGAACCTAAACTATGTGTATCCCGATCTGGATAAATCGGGAATCGTTATCAGTCTTCGTTTGCTTATGCTAAAAAAGCGATTCCATTTCGCATCGGTTTGTTCATGGTAGTTGTCGCGTCATGAACCACCGCTCGCGTTTATCCCAATTCCGGATAAAACTGGCCTGCCAAAAGGACTCAAGGCGCACTCCTTGCAAGGCAACTAGCGAATTTGAAAAAAATAAAAGGCCGCCGGAGCTGATTCCAGCGACCTCGTCGTACGTGTCCCCACAGTGGAACCGCTCTCAACCCGACGGAAACATATCGGCTAGGCTAGTTTATGGGGACTGCTTAGTATCCTGTGTTGCGTTTTGGACAAGAATGAAGAGATGGGCAAAGCCCTGTGTATCAAGAATTGAATAGGCAAGATCCGCTTCAGTTGGATCGTTGCCGTAGATGACAATCGCATGATCTAAGGGCAACTCGTTTTGCGCTCTGACAGGCAACTCATCCAATGGAATGTTCCTGGCTCTGTCTCTGTGATTCAGGGCAAAGGCTGCGCGCTCGCGTATATCGAGCAACACCAGTAGCTCTTTGTTAGTAATTTTGCGCTCAAGATCGGCTTCTTTGATCGCCCACTCATCAAGAGACCTGGTTTCTTCCAGTCTCAGCCTGGACATCAGCGCCTTTTCTTTTAAGGGGGAAAGTTTTCCTGCCCACATGTCAGTCACGACGCCATTTCGATCGAGAATTGCTAATGTGGGAACACTATTTATGCCTAAGGACGAAAGTGATACGTAACTCACTTCTCGAATAGGAATCTCAAGTTGTTTTAGATATGCTTCAGCCTCCGACTCTTTCTCTGAAAAAACCGCTATGAGCCTCGTCTTCGTCTGACTCGCAATGCCTGCGGCCAAACGGCGATAAAACTCCGCACTCTCTGAGCAATACTTGCATTCCTTCCCGAGCGCTATCAAAACGGTTTGCTCTGAGTCAGCCCAGTTTATTCCGTTTATGATGAGCGTGGCATTAGTTGCAATCCGGTAGCTTGGATTCTGAGCAGGCTGAAAGAAGAACTTCTTGACCAACAAGGCGGAAAGCACGACTGCTGCAAGCAGAATAGCGACGTTGAGGAGTCGGACGGTCATTGTTCGAATAAGGAGTCTATTGTTCGAGCTTCAACGGTATTGCTTAGGGTTTTGGACCAGGCCTTTACCGTCTTTGTCGATCTCGAAATAAAAGGTGAGTTTCCCTCGAATACTTACGGGAGTGCCATCTTGTTTTTTGCTGGGCACAAATTTCCATTGTTTAGTGGCTCTCGCCACCGCGTCGCCAATGCTTTTAGAGGGTGCCTCCAGAATTGAAGTACTGTCCACATCGCCTTTAGCATCGTACTGCAACTCGACCACGGCCACGCCTTGCTCTCGTTTCTTAAGCGCTTCCTCGGGATAAGAAGGCATGACTGTTTTGGAGGCTGACTTGCGCATGCCGTCTTCACCTACGCGAATCGCTTGTTCGTTTTGTACCGGCTTTGCTGGAAGCTTTTCTAGAAATGCTCTTCCAACTTCAACCAGGCTTTGCGCACGCAGATTCTCATGTCGCAATTCTTCCGCCCGAGCCATCGCTGCTTCGGGGTCAGCGAAGGCAACGGCGCGAAAGGCCTCGTTGAAGCCGAAATCGATGTTGGCAACATCCAGAGGAAATCTGGCTTTCATTGGTCCAATTTGGACCGATTGAGCCCAATCTAATCTGGAAAGAGCCGACTCGTCGAATGAATTAAAATCCCTGATTACCTCAGCCATGGCCGTATGCATCGCCGGTGACTTCAAGTTAGCCAATCGCGCGGCCGCTGTAAGTAACAGGAAAGGTCGCCGTCCGTCGCTCACAGAGCGAGTAGCTTTTAATGCTTTATCGACTGTTTCTTCCGTTAAATTTGTATTGGGTCCCTTACCTTGGACCTTTGCGATAGCCTGAAGCAAGATGCTGCGTTCAATCCCCTGCGGCAGTCGATTCGACATTGCCTCTGCCCTTGAGACGTCAGCAGCGTTCTCCTTGATGGCCCAAGCGCCATCTCCAAAATCAATGATCGCAGCTAAACGCTGACTGGTTTCCAAGTGCGAGATGCGTGCTTGAGCAACACGAGCTGTCTTGAAGTCGCCCTTACGCCAGGCCTGAAACGCTATCTCAAGGTAGGCGATGTCGCGACCTTCTTGATCCGGTCTATTCTCAGCATTGGTTAGTTTCTCCTCGGTGGTAGTAGGCGGCAGGCTCAGGTATCGGAACGCGGAATCTTTCGTCAATCCCGCTGGAACCTCAGGCGTAAGCGTCGCCATCACCGCGTCAAGTTTAGCGGTTAGATCAGGAGCGACATTTATTGATTTGGGCCGCAACATGTAGCAGAGCGCATAACTATACGGGCGTTGTTCAGTGTCAGGTGTCATCCGCCAAAGAACGTCCGCGGCAGTAGCCAAATACGCCCGCACCAGCGCTTTGGGGACGCCGGGGCGATCCGCCGTAATGTTGGGTACGAGTATGCGATCCACTAGAGTGGTGTTGTGGTAGTCCGAATCAATCAAGTCCGGGGCGGTAAACAGATAGAGTCCGAGCGTATGAAACTCCAATATATTCACCGTTGGCTGTTGTGACACGTAGTTAAGCGCCTGAAGGAAAAGCCTGTTAGCCTCGGGTTCGTCTTTCTTTCGCAAATCATGAATGAAATCGCGGAATCCCCAAGCGACCCCACCTATCAAGCTCCGCTCGGCGAATTGAACAGCAACAGGCGAGTCTTCTTCCAACAGATCAAGAGCGGTTCTGAGGTTTGTGGCGCTAAAGATCTTCGAACGCTGGTCTTCAGCATCGCGCTTGGCTGCCGAATCGATTAGTCGTTTCGCCCACTCAGCGTCGCTACGAGCGATCAGCGCTATCACGCGGCGGTGCAATGTTGACAGAGCCCTTGCCTCACTGTCGTTTCCGTTCGCAATTGTCAGACTTAAAGCTTTTTCAAAGAGGAACCGCGCGTGCGTCTCATCCTGTTTCCACAACACCGCTGCCAGTCGCGCGACTTCGAAGGCTTTCGCGCGAACACTACGAAGGGCCAGGAGCTTCTCCCCTAATCGATGTACCTGATAAACGGCGAGCTTGGCGTCTGACTTATCGTTGGTCGAAAAGCTAGCAGGGGGCTGTCCGTCACCAAGCTTCTGAGCTGTTTGTTTCTGGTCGATCGTTAATGTTTGAGATTGGGATTCTTGCGCTCTGACGATCGACGAGAGCGCAACGAGAATTACCATCAGGCTCGAGAGTAGCTGCTTAACCCTCGTTTTAATTACAAACATCTCTCGACTACTGATTAGCATGATCTGGTGGCTGGTGTCCCTTGTTGGATCGCACACCTACATCCAACTGCCTGTATCACAGCCGGTCGGCGGATGTTGGTAGCTACCTGGAATTCAGTTGACTGGCCCGTCCTCTGGATTAGATCCTGTGCCGCAACTGCCCTGCACGGAACAGCTACAATTCGCCTGAACGGGCCAGCACGACTTAAAACCTTCACTTACGTTTGGGTCACAACCAACACATAGTCCTCCGGTAAGAGGAACGCACGTGATGCAGGCGCTTGCCGCTTGCTGAGGCATAGCTGTGTAGGCGGTGACGATAATTAGCGAGGTTAAGATCAAGAGGCGAAGTCTTATAGGGCCTATAAAACGAGACATGAGATGCTCCTAGTCGGTTAAGGAAACTAAGCTTTGGGAGGATAGATCATGGCTTTTTACTTTGTTAAGGATCTAATTGTCAACAGTTTTGTCAGGAAGTTGTTTGTCGGTCAACTCAGGACATGTTTGTCAGGACGGCAAGAGAAGGGCCGCCGGAGTTGGTCGCTCAACTTTTTCCTTGTCAATGAAATTGTTTGTACTCTTCCGCAATGCATTGGTGATTTTCTGAACCAGTTCTCGCGTTAATGATCGGAAAGGTGGCAGCTGTTGCCATCGAAAACGATTACCTCTAACACAAAGGAGAAATTATGGAACTCCCAGGTCCATGGCCCGATGGTTTCTATGTCGGAAACTTTACTGGTATGCCACTCTATTTCGTGGCGTACGACGCGAATCAACTTATGTTAGGTCCTTTGCAGTTTCCCCCGCTCATTGAATCTCCCGCCAGCGGTCCGCAGGTAACGAACACGCAGGGTAATGGTTGGTTCTTACCGGCCGATGTGATAGGTCGGACGGACCGAATCTTTGTACTAGCTTTCTTCGATACTCCCGAGCAATTCAACCCTCCGCCGGCGATTGACATCAGGCAAAGCACCAGCGGCGGCGGCGGATCTATCAGTATCCTTGGTTTTGGAGGCGGCGCCAGTGTGTCGGTGTCAACGTTTTACTCTGTCCCCTCGGCAGCGGCACTCATGGTTCTCGCCGACTTGTCTCTTGGTCCAGGATCAGCTCGAAAAGCTTGCGGGCTGGAGGTGAGGACGGACCAGACGGATCCGAAACATCCGTTAGTGCTCGCGTTCCACGACTTCAATAACGGCATGATGATGGACGCGGCCCAATACACGGTGCCAATGGTGCGGGATGTGTTACGGCTCGAGGAGCCGGCCATCGCCGTGTGAGCGGTCATGTCCATCAGACGGAGCATAGGTCGCGTATGCTCAACCTTACCTCCCAAAATCACCTCACCAAAAACGGAAAGGCCGCGCGGGTAGATTACAGTCCGCGGCCCGAACGAAAGAGCGTTACGTCAGAAAGAAGAGGCCACCCTTGCGGGTGGCCCTCTTTGATTTGTGCGTCCGGCAGGGCGTTCTTACTAGGGAGTGAAAGTCTGCTACGAATCCGACAGGGGGAATCGTTAGCTGGTCGGCAAGGGTGTCCATCGCGAGGTGGAATCTGAAGGAAGCCGCAAGCAAAGCGCTGGCTCGACGAACAGAAATCGCATATGCGGCATGCAATCTGGATGAGAAGGCAATCTCTTCAAAGTCCAATACCTGTACGGAAGATTGTAGGTAAATGCGGCGGGCATAAGCGTGAAGGTGAGAGCGCATTACGCGGGGAGGTCTGCAACTTTGCCGACTGGCTACTGTCGTTGAGAGGCGATGGGATGAAGTTGCAGAAGTCAGCCGAGTGCATGGTAGGTTCATTCGACCGGACTGAAGGCCCGAACATGAAGTAACGAACCAGAGACTCAAGTTTCGATGAGCAGCAGAGACGCGGATAAAAGAGCTGAAATGCTCGACTCCCACCCGGAAGGTAGCCAACGGAATTGGCGAGAAGAAGGCTTGGGTGCGTCAAGCATCACGGTAACAAAGGACCACTCTGGAGCGGAAGCAGTAGAGCAGTTGTTGGAAGCAGTGGTCGAACGAAAGAACATGTGGCTGGCGCTCAAACAGGTGGAGCGAAACAGCGGCGCTGCCGGAGTGGAACCTGACTGTGGCGCAGTTGCGAAGCTATCTGCGGGAGCACTGGCTGCGAATCAAAAAGAACTGTTGGCAGAAAGTTATCAGCCGCAGCCGGTGCTGAAGGTAGAGATACCAAAGCCCGGTGGCAAAGGAATGAGGATGTTAGGCATTCCGACGGTAATAGACCGACTGCTACAGCAGGCGTTACATCAAGTATTAAGCCCGCTCTTTGAACCACACTTTCGGTGGGATTTACTAGGGAATAATTCCTTCCCACAGTGGACAATCTTCGCAATTCTTGAGCCGGCAACTTTACATGTCAATCACGGATATGTAAAGTTGGCGCCTTAACTTTACATTTGCGTTTTTCTGTATGTAAAGTTGGTGTCGACCGCATGCAAAGTCAGACCTTCAAATCCGGCAGTTATAAACAGCAATACCAATATAGGAGTTTCACGCCAACTCTAATCAACAAGCCTTTCACTTGGAACGATCCAATTATCGATGTATTGCTGGAAGATGCGACAAGGCTTGTTGGGGAATTAAACGCTTATTCCCACTTGATACCCGATGTCGATTTCTTCATTAGAATGCATATCCTTAAAGAGGCTACCACCTCAAGTCGTATCGAAGGCACACAGACGAACATTGATGAAGCTGTCCTGCCGGAGGAAGAAGTCGCACCCGAAAGACGCGATGATTGGTTGGAGGTTCAGAATTATACCAAAGCCATGAATTATTCCATTGCGGCACTTGAAAGGCTGCCACTTTCAATACGATTACTCCGCGAAGCGCACCAGATACTGATGTCTAGCGCGCGCGGTGAACATCGTAGTCCTGGCGAAATACGCAAAAGTCAAAACTGGATCGGTGGGTCCAATCTAAAAAACGCAGTTTTTATTCCACCCACACACGAGGAATTGCCAGATCTACTCAGCGACCTTGAAAAGTTTTGGCACAACGAAAAGCTCGCGATTCCGCATTTAATCAGAACTGCGATCAGTCATTATCAGTTTGAGACAATTCATCCGTTTCTTGATGGTAATGGACGAGTTGGTAGACTCCTAATAACTCTATACCTGGTTGACAAAAAACTTCTAACCAGGCCGACTTTGTATTTATCTGACTTTTTTGAACGGAACAGAGGAGCTTACTATGACGCCCTGACCGCGGTAAGAGCCTCAAACGACATAGAGCATTGGATCAAATTCTTTCTTACTGGTGTTTCTGAGACAGCTACGGGCAGTAAGCAAACATTTGAAGGGATTGTTGAATTACGACAAAGATGTGAAGAAAGAATCTTACAACTTGGTAAAAGAGCTCCCAAGGGACAGGCACTCTTGAGAGAACTCTATTCCCAACCAATAATGGGTGCCAACGATGTAGCAGCTAGACTTGACATCACTCATCAATCGGCCAGCTCGCTTATCCGAGCCTTTGAAGGAATGGGAATCCTGCGAGAGATTACTGGACGGAAAAAAGATCGGCTTTTTGTGTTCGCGGATTATCTTGCCCTATTCACAACCCGCATTTCTCAGCGTCAAATAAAAACACTCAAGCGTTAAGGTTAGTCTGGTCTTAGTAAGCGGTTTTGGCACGCCATATGATTAAGGGTCACCCAAGCGAGTGACCCTTGTCTTTCTATTTGCTAACAATTCATGGCTCCGCAGGTAGGACTCGAACCTACAACCCTTCGGTTAACAGCCGAATGCTCTGCCATTGAGCTACTGCGGAATAAGCGCCCTCACATAGTGTGAGAACTATGTGCAGGGCGCGAAGCGCTTTTTATAACAAATGGATCTGCGAGCGTCAACCGCTCACGCATCCGCGAAACTCTCACAGAATTATGTGTGGATGCTCAACGCGACAGCGCCAGTTAAACGTAACGTTGGGCGCCGGCGCGCCGTTCGCATCCCACGAAAAGACTGTGATCTCCACGTCGGTTCCGTTGTTCACCAACTTATGCATCACCGTTAAGAAAAACGGCTTCTGCGAAATCGGTGTGGCGAGAACGTTAATCGGGAGACTAAAAATCTCATTTGCTGGACAGAGGAAACTCGACAGCTTAAAAACAACCTGCCCGTTAGCTTGCGTTTGCGCAAATCCACTTACGTCGATGACCCTGCTGTCGGTACACCGATTGGGCCGGGCAATTAAAAGACTTCGCTGGGTGGTTCTGCTGGCAGTTTCGGTGGAGATCGCAACGTCTTGAAATAACTGGATCAACGCCAGTGCTTCCTCTCCAACCGGCTCACCGAGAATTCCCTCGATATGCTCCTTCTTGACTTCTGTTTTATTGGCCATTTCTCACTCCTTCGTCGGGATTTTGTCATCTGTTAGCTAATGTGGCGTCTGGCACAAACATTTCCCAAACTTGCGCTCGGGCCACAAACTGCGAGATATTTCCAGCCCTGATTCCCCTCGAGAAAGGTCTCCAATGGAACGCCGCATAACATCCTGGTTTAGCCCCAACTTAAACACTGAAATGCCGCTCGTCGCCTACGGGCACGCCGGCCCGCCGCTGCTCATGTTCCCGACCGCAGCCGCCGACTATCTCGAGTATGAACGCTTCTATCTCGTTGACGCGATAAAGTCGTTCATCGATGAAGGCAAACTCCGAGCGTACTCCATCAACAGTGTCAATCGTTACAGTTTGCTGAACGAGCAGATGCCCCCGAATCTCAAGGCGGAATTGCTAATGCGCTACGATCGTTACATCACTGACGAAGTGATGCCGCTGATTCGCAAGGATTGCGGCGACGGCGAGAACCGGCCGTTGACAACCGGCGCCAGCCTCGGCGCGTTCCTGTCAGTCAACGCTTACTTCAAGCACCCCGATGTGTTTCGCGGCGTGATCGCAATGAGCGGCAGTTACGACGTGCGCTCCTATTTAAAAGGGCACTACGACGACAACGTCTATTTCAACAACCCGGTCGATTATCTTTCCAACCTCAACGACGACTACTTCCTGCCACTGCTGCGCAAGGCCGACTCGATCATGATCATGTCAGGGCAGGGAAACTACGAAGCGCCGGAGCGGAGTCGCGCGCTTTCAGACATTCTCAACGCCAAAGGCATTCCGCACACGTTGGATCTTTGGGGACCAGACGTGGACCACGACTGGCCCTGGTGGCGAAAAATGCTGCCTTACGCTTTAGGGAAGTTGTTATAGGTGGCGGCCTAAAATCGCGTTGCCATTCTTTGCGGCAATCTTTCCGTCCTTGAATGCGATCTTGCCGTTTACGATTACGAGATCGATTCCGGATGAGAACTGGTTCGGGTTTTCGATCGTCGCATTGCCGCGAATCGTTTGCGGATCAAACACGGTCAGGTCGGCAACGGCGCCGTCTTCCAACACGCCACGATCTTTCAGGGCCGGTTGCACTACGCTGCGCGGCAACGACGTCATCTTCTCCAAAATCTTTTCCAATGGCAGGCCGATGTCGAGTGCGTGGCGAATGGCTGTCGCAAAACAGCCTGCGCCGCGCGGGTGAGAATTGGCCCGCGGCTCGAATTGAATGCCGCCATCGGAACCGATCATGCAGAAGTCTTCTTTGAGTGCGAGGTTGACTGTTTTATCGAGAGGCATTGTGCCTTCCGGCACCGCGGCGAGTTTAGAGCTCTTGCGATAGTGTGCAAACGTGCGTGCCGTCAAACGCTCGGAGCTGCCAACGATCCTCAAATCCTCGTACGAGAGACCATAGCGCTCTTGCCACCCACGTCCGAAGCGATTGTTGGAAAGATAGGTAGCCCAGAACGAATACGGATAAACGCAGGTCGTGATAGTCAGACCCTGCGCGTTTGCGGTGCGAATTTTCTGCAGCGCCTGCTCCATGTGGAAAGTGCCGCCGGTTGAATGCAGGTGATCGATGTGCACGCGCACGCCGCTGTCTCGTGCGAGACGAATTGCTTCATCCACGCCGTCAAGTTCTTTCTCCATCGAGGAGTAGCGCAGGTGCAGGAATAGCGGGCGATCGTATTTCGTGGCGAGCTTTGCATACTCGAGGATCTCAGCGTACGGCGCCGGTTGATATTCAAGACTGTGCGAAACACCGAGCGCTCCTTCGTCGAGGTTCTTCTCGATCGCTCGCCTGGCTCCGCCGCGGGCGCGAATGGCCATTACAAAAGTTGAGACGCCGTAATTGATTGCGTGCGGCCGACGGGAGAAGTGACGGTAGTACGCGCCGCAGTCAGCGCTGCCACCGTGCATTTGCAGCGCGGTCGTGACGCCGTCTGAGACTTTGTACTTCTCGAAGATCGAATAAGTGGTTTCCGGGGAGGTTGAGTTGTCGGCGAGGATGTCGATGAAGCCGGGCGCGACTACTCGACCGGTCACGTTCAGTCTCTCTGTTCCACGCAGATCGTTGCCGAAACGAAGTTTGCCGGTGTCGTCGATGCCGATGTCGATGTTCTGCCAGCGGCCGTTGAAAAACGCGCGACCACCGTGGAGGACGAGTGGCAGGAGAGGTTTTTCGACGGAGCCCTGGATTCGTTTACATGCGGGTAGAGCGAGACCAGCGACGAGGGGAATTGATAGTTGGAGGAACTTTCTGCGGTTCATGGTCGGGGGTTTGGTTGGCGTTCTGCAGGTTTATAAGGAGACAACGGGCGGCCACGGAGGGCCGCCCGTACAAAGATTACTCCGGGGTGGTGGTAGCTGTCGATGAATTTGATCCGAGGATCTGGTCGGCTTCGGCCAGCAGGGTGTCGAACTCCTTTTTTAATACGTGGTAACGCTCGATGGCGTCGCGTCCGATCTTCTGGTCCACGTTGGCGGTCATTCCGGCAAGGTAAGTTATGTGCGCTTGTAGTCCGGGTTTGCCGTAGCGCACCGGTTCCGTCAGTAGTTTCGCTGCGATCGCGTTCACGCGATCGGCGTTGTTTACATCCTTCTTTTGTGCTTCCCTGACTCGCGTCACCAGTTGATTGACGCTATTGACGAGTTCGCGCATGCGCATGTTGTGCTCAAACTGTTCCTGCAAGTCGGCGAGCGTGACGCCGTCGGCAGCGACTCTTGGATCGATTAAGACATTAAAAGGTTGCGTCAGCTTTACATTGCCGGTTTTCAGTCGCACCTGGTAATTGCCGGGCGGCAACGTGACACCAGCCTGATTGCGCACGTCCCAGGTGAAGCGATTGATGCCTGGAGTCTTGGTTACGCGCGGCGGTGGCGCCGCACGCCGCGTTGGCGCCGCATCCGGATCCGATTCGGGACCAGCCGTGCCAACACCGGGCATGTTCGCGCCTGATGCGCGCCCCGGGCGTAATACAGGTGTCTCGCTGTTGTAGGTATTGATTACGTTACCTTTTTGATCGAAAACGTCGATGATAACTGCATGCTCCGGAACCGATGGCAAATAGTATTCAATCATTGGACCAAGATTAGTTGGACCAACGCGGGTGCGATACCCATCGCGCGGCTTGAATAGATAGACATCAGAAGTCTTCACTTGCGACGACAGTTGATGAAGCGACGTGAGGTTGTCGAGAATCCAGATGGCCCGTCCCTGCGTCGAAACAACCAGATCCTTACGATGGACTTTGATGTCAGTAACCGGCACGTTTGGCAGGTTCAGTTGAAACGGCTGCCAGCGCTTCCCGTTATCAAACGAAATGAACATCCCGAACTCAGTGCCAGCGTAGAGCAGTCCTTCGCGATGCGGATCCTCACGCACGACCCGCGTCGGCCAATCCGCGGGGACGCCGTTCTTACCGTCCGTCAGCCTGGTCCAGGTGTTGCCGTAATCGTTCGTGAGATAAATGTAGGGTTGATAGTCGCCAAGCAGCCAGCGGTACACGGCGTAATAGGCCGAGCCCTTGCGATGCGGCGACGCTTCGATGAACTGCACGCGCCCGCCAGGCGGCAGATCTTTCGGCGTAATGTTGGTCCATCTCTTGCCGTTGTCGCGAGTGACATAAAACGGACCGTCATTCGATCCGGTCCAGATCACTCCCTTCTCGAGCGGCGACTCCGTGATCGCATAAAGCGTGCTGTAAAACTCCTCGCCGGTAACGTCGCGAGTAATCGGTTCACCGCTGACTCCCTGGCAACATTCCGGACGCGCCGTGAGATCAGGCGAGATCCGCTCCCACGTCACTCCTTTATCACGCGTGCGATGTACGTACTGCGAGCCGTAATAGAGCACTTCCGGATCGTGTGGCGACGTCGCCATTGGCGATACGCGCTGCATGCGATAGATCAGATCGCTCGCGGGATTGCCGTACAATGATTGCCCGCCGATCCAGTAACTCTTCTCCTGACCGGTCTTCAAATTCATCACGCCGTACTGGCCTTTACACGATCCGTATACGATTTCCGGATTTGACGGGTGCGGCATGATCGGACCAGTTTCACAGCCTGGACCAGTGCGCCAGTCAGTGGTGGCGAACGGCTCAGCCTGGCTCGAAATGATGAGCGTCGTGTTGTCCTGCTGCGCGCCGTAGAGTTTGTAAGGAAACTGATTGTCGACCCAGATGCCGTAAATTTCCGCGGTCGGTTGATTCATCTGCGACGACCACGTACGACCACCGTCAGTCGAAACGTTGGCTCCGCCGTCATTCGCCTGGACCATGATCTGGCTGTCTTTGGGATTGATCCAGATGTCGTGATTGTCGCCGTGCGGTGTGCGTAAGGTCGTGAATGTTTTGCCGCCGTCAGTGGATTTGAAGAAGCCCTCGGCGCCGGCGTAGACGACGTCGGCGTTCAGGGGATCGGCGCCGACGGTCGTGTAGTAGAACGGTCGTTGAATCAGTGAGCCCTGTGGATTGATCAGAGCCCATGTTTGCCCTGCGTCGTCCGAGCGATAAAAACCACCGCCTGGTTTGGCTTCGATCAGTGCATAAACGCGATTCGGATTCGCGGCGGTGACGGCGAGATTGCCTTTTCCGATCAATTCACTCGGAAGACCGGTCGCGATCTTCGTGAAATGCTCGCCGCCGTCGGTACTCTTGTAAAAGCCACCTGCGCGAGACCCGCTGATGATCGTCCAAGGCTTGCGCTCCAGACGCGACATCCACGCGTAGACAACGTTCGGATTACCCGGTTGCAGTTCGACGTCCATCGCGCCCAACTGGTCAGAGATAAACAACACTTTGCGCCAGGTCTTGCCGCCGTCGGTTGTTTTGAAAACGCCACGTTCTTCGTTCGGCTTGAAGATATCACCGCCGGCTGCTACCCAAACGATGTCCGGGTCCGTTGGATGGATGCGCACGGCTCCGATCTGTCCCGCGTTATAAAGTCCCGCGAACGTCCACGTCTCGCCGCCATCGATCGACTTATAAACGCCGCGGCCGGTTGAGACGTTACTGCGGACGCCGTCTGATCCGGTGCCGAGATAGATCACATTTGGATCGGAATCGGCCACGGCAACAGATCCGGTTGAGCCGAGCGGGACTTTGCCGTCAGTGATTGGTGTCCAGGTCGCGCCGTTGTCGGTCGTGCGAAACAGGCCACCGCTCGCGACGCCCATGTAGAATGTTTTTGGTTGTGAAGGCACTCCTGTAACTGTGGTAACGCGCCCGCCACGTGCTGGTCCAACGAGTCGATAACGCAATCCCTTGAAGAACGACGACTCGATGGATTGCGAATAAACCGGAACAGCCAACAGAAGAAGAGTCAGTAAACAAGTTAACCGAAACATTAATCACCTTTGAGGACGGGCTATGGTGTGGCAGGCGCAAACCAGCCGCGGACGCTACGTGCAACCTGCCGGAAGAATCGAATAATACGGTTGAAGACCAGAAACGATACTACCAGACCGGCACCGACAATCACGAATATCAGCACGGGCGCGAACACGGAGACGATCACGGACACTACCGCCAGAATATCTTCGACCACGCTGGCCACGACGTTCGACACGGGCTCAGGACTCGCATTCAACATCGCGCGCGTTGCTGCCTTCGTTCCATGAGAACTGAAAGCGAGGCCGCCACCGAGTAACAATGCGATCACCTGAATGCTGCGGTCGAAGTCGCCAAACGCGGTCGCTGCCAAAACGGCTCCGGCGGGGATCCGGATGAAGGTGTGAATCACGTCCCAGGTGCTGTCGAGGTACGGAATCTTGTCGGCGAAGAATTCGATGAGATAAAGAACGACGGCGACGCCGATGACCCACCAGTTAGTCAACACCTGGAGCTCGCCCGGGAGTTGCAGTTGCGCAAACCTGCCGAGCAAACCGAGGGTGGCCACGGTGGCGTACAGGTTGATGCCCGACACCCACGACGCGCCCATCGCGATGGCGATTGTTGAGATCAGTTGAGTCATCGTCGTCGAATTATAGAGCCTTGTATGAGCCACAAAAAGGCACAAAACCACAAAAGAACAGCCTTAGATTTGTTTTTGTACCTTTGTGCCTTTTTGTGGCCCTTTTTGGCGGCCACTCCTACAATGCAGTCATGCGTCTTCTCGAAAACACACCGCGTTTCGACGTTGAAGCGGTGGCCCGAATTGCGGCCGAATCCTTCGGCCTTCGGGCTACCGCGCGGCCATTGCCGAGCGAACGCGATCAGAACTTTTTGCTTACGAATAGCACAGACGAAAAGTTTGTACTGAAGATAGCAAACGCGCTGGAGTCGCGTTTTTTTCTTGAGGCACAAAATGCGGTGCTGAAGCACGTCGCGACACGCGTTGATTTCTGCCAGTCTCTCGTGTACGGCAGCAACGGCGATGACGTTGTGACTGTCGAAGGTTACTTCGTTCGCATGGTTCGTTATCTTCCCGGTGTGCCCCTCGGTGAGATCCGCCCACACTCGGCGGAACTGTTACGCGATCTCGGTCGCAAGCTTGGACAGTTGGCCCACGCGCTGCAAGACTTCGATCATCCGGCGGTGCATCGTGACTTTCATTGGGACTTGTCTAAGGGTAATCAAATCATTGACGAGTATGCTCCGCTAATCGAGAACACAAGGCTGCGTGATGTGGTTTTACGATGCATAGTCGGCTTCGATCCGCGGCTACGAAGAAGTGTTATTCACGGCGATGCAAACGACTACAACGTGCTCGTCGATCCGCAACGGATGACAGTTTCCGGTCTACTTGACTTCGGCGACATGGTTTACAGCTACACCGCCGCAGACCTGGCCATTGCGGTTGCGTATGTGGTGCTTGATAAGGCTCATCCGCGCGCGGCCGCGGACGAAGTTATCAAGGGCTACACGCACGAGTTTGCATTACTCGATGAGGAGCTTGAAGCGGTGTGGCGGCTCGCGCTGTTGAGGCTGGCTGTGAGTGCCTGTATGGCTGCTTATCAACAACGACAGCAACCGGAGAACGAATACTTGCGCATCAGTCAACAAGCGATCGAGCAAAATCTGCCACGGATTTTACACGGATGAATACACGGATTAAGTCACTGATTGAAGCGCGAGGGCGACTCCTGGGCCGTAATCTGAGCATTGCTTACGATCGCCCGCTGAACATCGTGCGTGGTTCGATGCAGTATCTGTACGACGATGAGGGCCGGCGTTATCTAGACGCTTACAACAACGTCGCGCATGTTGGTCATTGTCATCCGAAGGTGGTTGCGGCCGGTCAAAAGCAGATGGAACTGCTGAACACAAATACGCGCTACCTGAACGAAACGATTCTCGAATACGCAACGAACCTCACAGCAACACTGCCCGAATCGCTTAGCATTTGTTTCTTCGTCAACTCAGGCAGCGAAGCAAACGAGCTCGCACTCCGTCTGGCACGCGCGCACACCAAAGCGCGCGACCTGATCGTTCTCGAACACGCTTATCACGGAAACACCACCACGCTCATCGATATCAGTCCGTACAAGCACGATGGTCCAGGCGGCGAAGGCGCACCTGCTTGGGTACACAAGGTTCCGCTGCCCGCGTCACAAGCGGACGCGCAATACGTTATCGATCTCGCCGCAAAGCTCCGAGGGCGGCTCTGTGGATTCATCGCGGAGTCGATGCCGAGTGTAGCGGGCCAGATCATTTTCCCGGACGGCTATCTCGCGCAGGCGTACGAGGCGGTGCGCGGCGCAGGCGGAGTTTGCATTGCCGATGAAGTGCAAACCGGATACGGCCGCACCGGCACGCACTTCTGGGCGTTCGAGAGATATGGCGTGGTTCCCGACATCGTGGTGCTCGGCAAACCGATCGGCAACGGCCACCCGATCGGCGCCGTGATCACGACGCGAGCGATCGCCGAGTCCTTTAATAACGGAATGGAATTCTTCAGCACCTTCGGCGGTAATAACGTTTCCTGCGCGATCGGTTTGAAAGTGCTGGAAATCGTTCAGGAAGAGAACCTGCAAGCACACGCTCTCGAGATCGGAGAGCGTTTATTGAAAGGCCTGCGCGACCTGCAACAGCGTCACGCGATCATCGCCGACGTCCGCGGCTCCGGGTTCTTCCTCGGCGTCGAGCTGCTGCGAGACGCACGCATCCCGGCAACACAGGAAGCTGCTCGCATCGTGAATCAATTGCGCGAACGCGGCATCCTGCTCGGCACGGACGGACCACACCACAACGTGCTCAAGATACGGCCACCAATGCCGTTCTCGAAAGCCGATGCAGATTTATTGCTTACGACCTTCGAAGAAACTCTCCGATAAACTTTTTTGCGCTTTTTGTGCGTGTTTGTGGCTGATCGCGGTTGAGGATGAAGGAAAGGGAGTGGCCGCTGGTCGTCCAACCACCATTGGAATACGCGATCGGCAGATCGACCGCAGTGGTCTTCTCTTCTTTCCAGACAGCCGTTGAGACTTGTTCGCAGCGCAGCAGGTAATGCTCGATGCCGGTGAAGACGCTGCGCCAATAACCACCGTAGATCGTCTTGTAAACTACGCCGCCGACCTCTACATAGACTCTATTACCGCTGAGAATCCGGTAATTGATTCGACCGAGCAGATCCAGCAGCCGGCACTGTTCCCTCATCGAGGGACTACCATCACCACTTTGGTGGTCATCTCGCCAGACTTCCGGCTCGTACTGCTGCATGGCATGTAGTTTAATCCACAGATTGCACAGATTGCTATAAAAAATCTGCGCAATCTGTGGATTGTTTCAAAATAATCCCTACGGCGTAGTCGGCTGCGAAGCGATCAACGAGAAACGGAAATTAAAGTCATTTCTTCGTGTGAACGTCGCTCCTCCATTCGTCGACAGGAATGATCGTCCCTGGATCGGCGCCTGCGTGCTCAAACCGATCAGCGGAGGCTGATTAGTAACTCCCACGAACGGTGGCGGCTGGATCTGAAGCACCAGGAACAGGTTCTGGATCGATCCATCCGCAATCCCGAGACGAATCGTTTCACTGAGATCGTGCGGGTTCTTGAAGTAGAACGGCGCGAAATCAGTATCCTGTGCGACAAACGTGATCGATCTATCGAGCGGGTTCGCAAGATCGATGGTGGCCGTTGTATCCGGATTGATGACACCTTTAGCCAGCCATGCATTCGCGAAAACTACCGGAACCGATGCATCCTGCACGATCGTGTCGAAGAGTCCCGCCTGGATGTTCGTGGGGTTTCCGCCGTTGAGGGCAGTTATCTGTGAGGCCGGGAACTGCACCGCGTAAATAAAACCACCCGCCGGGGGATTGATGAACCCGATGTTGGTTCGCGCGCCAAAGCCGCTGATGTTGAACACGCTGTTAGTGGTGATATTGTTGCCAGCAGTAACCTGTCCGGCGTTGACGTGAACGTTCTTGGCATCGCCAGGATCGCGTTCAATCGCGCCTTCACGATTGCCGTTGTAAAACTCTTCGATGAAGTTTTGCTGCCCGAAGAAGTTTCCAATCTGAGGGCTGAAGTTGAGGGTTCCAGCGGCCGCCGGACTGCCGTCAACTGCTTCCACACCCACGCTGTAATTACCGGGCCGAACTGGAATGGTGTAGTTCCCGTTGGGGATCGCGGTGGCCACGGCAGTTATAAAGAACAACTGGCCAGTGGCAGGATTCAAGGACAGGTTGGTGGTCCCGCTATTTGCACTGACGACGCGCTCGTTGGTACTGCTGTCAATGGCGAACAGCTGTGCGCCAGCGATCGGTTGATTCAACACGCCGTGTCGCAACTCGCCGGTGATCAGACCGTATGCACTGGCAAACGGTACATCTCCTGACTGCAGCGCCGGTGGACCAGACGCCGCCGTACCTTCCGGATAAAAGAAGGAGGCGAAGGCAATGTCGTCCTCACTCAACGACGCCTGACCGAGCTCCGCGGCAGGGTCGCCGGTGTCGATGAATGGAAACATCGTCGAACCATCGCCGTCAGTGCCACTTCTCTGATTATCGAGCACGTGCGCGAGACCAATCGAGTGGCCAAACTCATGTACTGCAACACAATTCAGATCTACCGAACGGGTAACAGCGTCGACTTGTGCCGGATCGATCGTGAACCGAAGTCCGTTGCTGGTCTTGGTGTTGAATTGAACGTCGTTATCGAGAATCGTTCCGGCTTTATAGAAGCCGGCGGGAAGCTCGAGATCGCCATCGTTGTCGACGTCCTGAACCGTTGTAATCGCGCCCGAGACGTCAGGATCCGCATCACCGTCAATCAGATCTCCATCTTCCAGTGTTACGTCGGCGATGAGATTAGTGGATGGAGAAGAAGCGATGGCGCCGAAACCAGCCGCTGTGCGGAATGAAATCTCATTGACGAAGTTGAATCCGACCAGTCCAGCGTTACTGGTCGTACCAACGATCTGCATGTCGATGTACGAGGTTGGGATGTTGTTCCAGGAATCAAGCGATCCTTGTAGTGCAGTGGTGGCATCGGCCACGCTCAGAAACGCAGGGCCCAGCGGATTGGGAATCGGATTGAGTGTGTTGTTGATGCGATATTGAACCGGGATGCTGCGCGTATCCCAGCGAATCCCAACGACGCGAGCTAAGATATGGCCCGTGATTGGTGATGGTGTGCCGGCGGTAACGTCGACAGTTTCGAACGCGCCGCCTGCGCGCAGGCTTCCAACGCTCATTAGCAACATGCACGTAGTTAATAGAATCGATGTGAGCTTTCTTTTCATATGTCCTCCTCAGGAACTGTTCTCGTTGTATTGGACGTTGAGCGGTAACGGTGGTTATTGGTCCTTTAAGTAACCTCTAACCTGCTCCTTCAGGTTCGCGAGCGGTATCAGGTCTGAGCCGCCGCGACGGACTCCGTTGTTGCTCTTGAGCGCGGTCTTCATCAGATTGCGTGAGACCATCTGCTCGCCGTCTTCATCCGTGATGATCGAGAACTTTCCTTGAGAAAAACCAGCTACGTTGTAGCTGCCGCCAACTTCGCCGGTGGCAGTGAGAAACAGAAAAGCATCTTCACCCGGCGTCAGGCTGGGAGCGCCGGGATAAGTCATAGCAATGGGTATCTTGCGGTTGGCGTCGATGCCACCCGGTAGTTCTACTGTGATAGTTGAGGTTTCAGTACCTTTAAGACTCTCGCTGATGGAAAAAGTCGCCAGCGTTACTAGCGTACGATCAACCCAAACGCTTTTTGTATCGACACAATTGCCGATAGCTATCACGTCTGACTGGTTGACCATGTCCTGCACGGAAAGCGCGACGGCCAGGGTGGTATCCGTGACGGGAAGCTCATTCGGGGGAGGTGCATTCACGGCTTTTGTACCCCAGCGGGCGGAAATCAGCAGGGCAATTGCGATAAGTAGACAACTTCCCAACAAAATCTTTTTCATGCGGCGTCCTTTCTTACTTGCTGAGTGTTTAATCGAAACGGACTTATCCCGGAGAGAGCTCGGGTAAGGTAATGATCAAATGATCACAAATAATTTTTCCGCACGAGAAGCTGCTGAGACACGGAAAGCACGCAGAAGGGTGTGCTGCACAGCCAAGCTCCGGCTCTCTAGGAGTGGGAGGCACATTAATGCCGCAGTTGGATTAAAGTCAAGGAAAAATGGGAGAATATTGCCGAAATGTGGATGTCGCGAAAACTACTGAGCTACGTAATTTTGACCTTATGCGCGTGTGCGGTCGCAATGCTGTTGGTGGGGTGTAATCACGAAAATATGGTGCAACAAACGTCTACTACTAAAGGTCCGATTGTTTATGTCGCTCTGGGAGACTCAACTGGAGCGGGTGTGGGAGCAAGGGAAGGCGGCTATGTGGCCCGCGTTTTCAAACGCCTGCTTGAACTCCGTCCGGGTTCGAAATTGTCAAATCTTTGTGTCAGCGGCGCGACGAGTGCGGACCTGTTGCGGAGCCAGTTGGACCGTGCGGTGGCGCTGAACCCGGATCTGGTGACGGTGGGCATTGGCATCAACGACATTGGGCATGGATTGACGCTCGAACAGTTTTCCAAAAACTACGAAACGATCATCAGCACGCTCAGGGAGAAGACTCGTGCGCAGATTGTGGTTACGAACATTCCCGATATCTCGAGCGCGCCGCGAATTCCTGGTCCAATGCGGAATGAATACCAGAGACAGCTTGTGCAGTTTAGTGAGCGGCTGGGGGAAATAGCGAGCCGGCATGGAGCGACGGTTTTCGATGTCCACACGATCACGAAGGCCGAGCTGCCTTCGCATCCTGAGTATTTCTCGGCCGATGGGTTTCATCCGTCGGACAAGGGGTACGAGCTGTGGGCGTCGGAGATGTGGCCCACGGTCGAAGAGGTAATTAGCCGCTAATGAACGCGGATAAGAATCCAGATTTATCCGTGTGATCTATGGCCTGGTTTTGCTCGTCGAAAAAGTGCAGCTTGTCAGTATTGATTTTTATCCAGACGGTGCTTTCCAGCTCAGCGCGGAACTCCGCGGGCGCGCGGGCAATTAATCGGTTGGCGCCTAGCGAAAGAAAAACGAAGGTTTCGTTTCCCATTAATTCCGTGACGTATACGGTTGCCGCGATGGCGCCGTCCTCTGGCTGCGTGAGCACTTGAATGTGTTCCGGTCGGATGCCGATCGTTAACGCGTTGCCCTCGATAAAATTCATGCTCGGACTACCGACAAACTCCGCCACAAACCGGTTCGCCGGTCGATTGTAAATATTCATCGGCGTGTCGAACTGTTGTAGCCGGCCTTTCCTCATCACCGCGACGCGCGAGGCAAGTGTCATCGCTTCCGCTTGATCGTGCGTAACGTAGATCGTAGTGGTGCCGAGTTGGTGCTGAAGTCGCTTCAGCTCGCCGCGCATCTGCACGCGCAGGCGGGCGTCGAGATTCGAGAGTGGCTCGTCCATCAGATAAGCACGCGGCTCACGCACGATCGCACGCGCCAGTGCGACACGCTGGCGTTCGCCGCCCGACAACTGCCGCGGTTTGCGTTCGAGTAGCGATTCTATCTCCAGCATCGCGGCGACGCGCTTGACTCTTTCGGTGCGTTCCGCTTTGTCGAGTTTTCTCACGCGTAACGGGTAAGCAATGTTTTCGGCGATGGTCATATGCGGATAGAGCGCGTAACTCTGAAACACCATTGCCAGATCGCGATGCTGAGTCGGAACATCGTTAACTCGTTCGCCGCCAATGAAGATGTCTCCGGAAGAAACGCTTTCGAGTCCCGCGAGCATTCGCAATGTCGTCGTCTTGCCGCAACCTGATGGTCCAAGCAGCACAACAAACTCGCCGTCTCGGATCTCGAGCGACAGATCGTCCACGACGAGCGTCCCGCCAAAGTTCTTACTCACGTTGCGAAACTCAATCCCCATTTAACCCTTAACCGCTCCCATCGACAGGCCGCGCACGAGATACTTTTGCAGCGCCAAAGCGAATACGAGGATCGGAACAACCGCCACCGTAGCCGCAGCGCTCATCACACCCCACTTGATTTCAAACTGCGTGACTCGTCCGGCAATACCCACGGGCAACGTCATCGCCGCGTCTGTTTGCGTCAGCACGAGGGCAAATAAAAACTCGTTCCACGAAACGATCAGACAGAACACCGCGGTGGCAGCGAGACCGGGCGCGACCAGCGGCAAAACAATGCGAACGAGCGCGCCGAGGCGCGAGTCGCCGTCAACCAGCGCCGCCTCTTCGAGATCGCGTGGCAATTCAGCAAAGAACCCGCGCATCATCCACACCACGAACGGGAGGTTGAAAGCAGTGTAGACGATGATCAGCGAGGCGCGCGTGTTGAGCAGCCGAACGTCGCGCATCATCAGAAACAGCGGCACGGCAGTGACGATCGCCGGAAACATTCGCGTCGAAAGAATCCACAAAGACAGATGGCTGTTGAGATTCCACGGAAGTTGAAACCGTGCCAGCGCGTAAGCTGCAAGTGTGCCGATTACGAGGGCGCAAGCTGTCGACGCAACTGCAACGATGGCGCTGTTGAGCAGGTAGTCGCCGAACGAGCGCGTGACAAACGCGTCGTAGTAGTGTGCGAGCGTTGGCGTAAAACCAAACCACGGCGGCGGCGTGGCAAACTGATCCACTTCAGTCTTCAAAGAGATCGTGATCATCCAGTAAACCGGCGCCAGCGCAAAGACCAGTGCAGCGCCCAACGCCAGATAACGCAAGAAGCGAGTGGTCGTCTCCTTGGAGTGCGGTGCCTTGGCACCGCTTTGGACTTTTTGTTGCGCAAGTGTCTTCATGATTGGCCAAGCGGCTCCAAGGCACCGCACTCCAAGGAGGCGTCTAATTCGGCTCTGCTTGAAGTAATTTAATGTATAAAACGCTGATTACGTTCGTCAGCGCGAGCAGCACAAACGACATCGCCGCGGCGTATCCGAAATCGAAGAAGCGAAACGCCGTGCGGTAGATGTAGAGACTGATCGTTTCCGTCGCGAAGCCGGGCCCACCTTCGGTGAGAATAAAGATCTGATCGAACACGCGTAACAGATCCATCGTCCGCAACAGCAACACGATCAGGATTGACGGTTTCAGCAGCGGCAACGTTACGTGCCAAAACGTCTGCCAGCGACTCGAGCCATCAATCAACGCCGCTTCATAAGGCTCCTGCGGAATCGCCTGTAGCCCTGCCAGCAGCACGAGAAACACAAACGGCGTCCATTGCCAAACGTCAACCGCAATCACCGAAAGCATCGCAAGGTTCGGCGACGCGGTCCACGTCAAACTCTCTGTGTTGATGCCGATCTGTTTTAGCGTTCCATTGATCGCGCCGAAGTTTGGATTGAGCATCAGTCGCCAAACCACGCCGACGACAACCGCCGGCAGCATCATCGGCACCAGCAGGCTGACGCGAAAAATTCCACGCCCGCGGATCTGTGAATTGAGAAGGAGCGCGAGGCCCAACCCGAGCAGGAATTCGCAAGTCAGGGCGGCAGTGGCGTAGACAAACGTGTGGGCCATCGCCGTCCAAAAGAAACTATCTGAAACAAGACGTGCGAAGTTTCCGAGACCCCAAACGACACCGTTCGGGTTTTCCTGTTGCAGGCTGACGCTGACGGAATAGAGGAGCGGATAGATCGAAAGCGAGAGAAGCACCGCCACGGCCGGCGCGAGGAAGAGCGCTGGCAAGAGCAGCTCGCGTCTATTTTGTGCGCTGAAGAATCTTCTCGATTTCGGCATTCGCCTGATTCATTGCTTCCGTGGGAGACAGCGTGCCGCTGTTGGCCTTCGAAAGAAAGATGCCGAAGGCGTTTTCAATTTCGGTCCAGTGCGGCGTACGCGGGCGTGGCCGCGAGCTTTCGAGCGAGCGCAACTGCGTGGGGTACGCTGGATATTTTGCGACCAGCTCGGCATCGCGAAAGACTGATTTGCGAGTCGGTGGAGCTCCTCGCTCTGCCGATTTTCTCATCTGCTCAGCGCTGGTGGCCCAAAGCAGGAAGTCGATGGCGTCTTCCACGTTTTGCGCGTCACGTGGAACGGCGATCAGCCAGTTGCCAATCTCGGCCTGACCCGGCTTTTGCGCGCCCGGCAATGTCGTAAACTCCATCTTCCCGATCACTTTCGACTTCGCCGGATCGCTGAATGAACTGATCCACGCCGGCCAGTTGATCGACATTGCCGCGGTGCCCTGCAACAGGTGCGTGCTAACTTCGTCAGCATTGAAACTCGCGTAACCGGCAGGCGAGTACTTGCCCAGTTCGATCATGAATTCGAGCGCCGCTATTCCTTCCGGACTGTTTACAGCCGGTTTGCCGTCAGGGCCAAACATCTCGCCACCGAAAGCCCAGAAGATCGGCATGAAGTCAGCCACCGCAGCGTTTCCCTGCGCGGCTCGCATGACATAACCGTGGATACGATCGCCATTCGCGCCTGTAGTTTCCTTCTCGTGGATGGTCTTCGCGGCCGCGAGCACGTCGTTCCACGTTTCCGGCGCTTTCAGAGAATGTTTCTCAAAAAGATCTTTGCGATAAAAAAATAATTGCGAGTTGCCGACGTAGGGAAGGGCATAGAGTGGTCCCGTCTCATACGGATGACGGCACAGTGCGACGGACGTGTCGACAAAGTCGCTGTCAGGGCCGGATTGCCCGCGTTTTTGCAGCAATGGAGTCAACTCCGTCAGGAGTTGCTCGCCGGCAAATCGCGGAAACCAGGGATCGTCGAGCATGATCAGATCGTAGGCGCCGGTCCGGGATTTGAGATCTATCAATTCTTTCTCAAAAAGATTTATGTAAGGAAACGTTGCGATTTCGATGTGAATGCCTTTTTGGGCCTCATAATCGCGCGCGGCCTGCTGGAGCGCTTCGCCTTCAACTCCCGAGACCACGGCAAGTGTGAGTTGTTTCTTTGAAGGTTGTGGGTTCTGGGTACAACTGCTGAGCCCAACTAACAATACCAGCGCCAGGGATATCGTTAATCTCATATTTCGCGACAGATTAACATTGATGAGGACGCTACACATGGATTTCTCGCATCTCGGTGATAGAATTAGCCCCGCCGGGCTCACCTTGCGAGCTTTACCAAATCGGATTCACCCGAGTGAGGAACGCTCAATTCCTATCCTTACTCTGGCTTAATTGAACAATGAGTTTCCAAGTGATTTGCGGAGGTAGTGGATGCCAAAGCTGATTATCGAGGGAGAAGAAGCGCGGAACGCGATGCTTCAAGGTGTGGACATACTCGCGAACGCAGTGCGCGTGACGTTGGGACCAAAGGGCCGCAACGTTGTTCTGGGCAAGAAGTTTGGCTCGCCCGTGATAACCAAAGACGGCGTCACGGTCGCCAAAGAAATCGAGATCAAGAACAAGTACGAAAACATGGGCGCACAGATGGTTCGCGAAGTCGCCGTCAAAACGAACGACAAAGCAGGCGACGGCACCACCACCGCCACAGTTCTCGCGCAGGCAATTTTTCGTGAAGGCGTGAAGAACGTGGCCGCGGGCGCAAATCCGATGGCGCTGCAACGCGGTATTCAGCTGGCTACCGA
>JAICQI010000062.1 GCA_025937955.1 Pyrinomonadaceae bacterium | reverse complement strand
GGCGAAACGGACCTAATGATGCAGCGTTTGGGAAGCGCGCAGGATCAACTCCCGCTGGTGCTCGAAATCGCCAAGTTGGAACAACAGGCACTGCTGGAAGCGAACGCTGACGAGAGCCTTTCCCGACCTTAGCCACAAAAAGGCACAAATGAATTATTAAATTTGTGCCTTTTGTGCCTTTTTGTGGCTTTCAATGCTTGTGAGGATATAGACACCGGGTCCTAAGCGTTGCGCGAAGCCCTCGTCCACAAGTCCCCAATTGCCCAATCCGGCTTCGGGCGAACGGAGGCCGGTTACGCGTGCCAATTCTCCTCGCAACGTCATTCCGGCTCCGACTAAATACGACCGTGCAACCTCCTTCAACGCCTCTTCCCTGTCCACATTCTGCTTTAATTGCTCCGGAAAGCGGGCCTCGGGAATGGACCAGATGTAGGTGAACGTCGGCTCGTACAAAACCTCTGTGGGAATTATCTTCAGCGCTTTCTGTAGCTGAGTCATGGCTTTGTCGAAACGAGCGCGCTCCGCGATCCCACTCTCCTTGCGCAGATCTCGCGTCGCCATCTCCCATTCGCTCCGCATGATCTTGAGTATGACCTGCGCGTCGTCGGAAAGCGCCTGCTTCTCCATTTTTCGCGGCATTCCCCATAACGCGTTAAAGAACGGAATCAGTCGTGGCGCGACAAACGTCGATCGACCACGCAATATCTTCCCGTAAAAGCATTTCCCCCGGCGCATGACTTCGTCCTTAATGGTCCAGGCCAAACGGCTTTCCGGATCCTTCTGCACATTGCGCGGCATGTGCGCGTCCCGTCGCCCACAAACCGCGACGTAAAGCGATGGCCCAGGCCGGCGCGAATCAGTCAAAGCCTCGCAAAAGCCGACGTCTTCAATGAAGCGCTCCGCAGCGTAAACGTCCTCGACACGATTCTCAGGATCGCGTCTCCACATGCGGTCACGATGGACCTCAATTTCTTCGGGCAGCATCGGGCAAATTCTATCAAACTGAATTGAGCACTCAGTCAACCTGAGTTAATCGGTCAAGCTTCACGACCTGACCAAATTCTCCCCAAACCCACCTAAGTTGTTCGTACACACAGACTAAGTCAGGTTTAACAAGTTTGGCACGGCCAATGCACAGAGGGCTGTGCCAGTTTTATGTCCAGACTGGCAAAAACCTTCAAGGTACGGAGAGATAACAACGGTGACTTCGAGCCCTAAAATGAAACGCTTCCTGGTGCTGGCATTGCTGGCAAGCCTCACGCTGGGACCAACCCTTCTAGGCGGTAACCTGCTGGCTACCGTTCACGCGAAAGGTAAAGATTCCCGCGGCAACAACCAAAAACCAAAAAAGGTTGCGTCCGACCTCAACAATCTGCTTTCAAAGAAGAGCAGCGAAACGTTCGTCAAAGTTATTCTCCAGCTCAACCAGAAGCCCAGCGGGCAGCTCAATGCCCTGTTAGCCTCAAACGGCGTCAAGATCAAAAAACATTTCAACAACCTCAACTCTTTTGCCCTCGAATTACCTACGCGCGTAGTAAATGTTCTTTCCACGTTCTCTGAAGTTGCATTCATAGCTCTTGATAGCGAAGTAAGGACACTTGGCGGCCATGTGGCCCACACGACAGGCGCCGATAACGTGCGCTCGATGAGCCCCGATGGCGCGCTGGATGGAAATGGAATCGGAATCGCAATTGTCGACTCCGGCATCTACGGCGCACACACTTCATTCACTGACACTCAAACCGGCCAATCACGAATCGTTGTTAATCTCGATTTCACTGGCGAAGGCCGCACCGACGATCCTTACGGACACGGCACACACGTAGCAGCGGCAGCCGCCGGAAACGGAATAGTTGCAAGAGGTGAATACATCGGCATCGCTCCGCGAGCCAAAATTCTTAACCTGCGTGTTTTGAACTCAACCGGCATTGGCACTGTGTCGAACGTGCTCGGCGCTTTCGACTGGCTGATGGCGAATGCTTCCGCCTACAACGTTCGCGTTGTGAACCTCAGCATCGGCATGCCCGCGATCAATTCATACCAGTTTGATCCGCTCTGCGTTTCCGCGCGAATGCTGGTCGACCAGGGCATCGTGGTTGTGGCCGCCGCCGGTAACAACGGTAAGAACAGCGACGGTCAGAAGGTTTATGGACAAGTTCACTCGCCGGGTAACGAGGCGTCGGTGATCACAGTCGGCGCAGTCGATACCCGCGGAACCGATCAGCGTGGCGACGACACAATCGCGACCTACAGCTCGCGCGGCCCGACGCGTAGTTACTGGACCGACGAGAGCGGCATTAATCATTACGACAACCTGATCAAACCGGAAATCGCAGCTCCCGGTAACAAGACCATCTTCGCGCAGTCGCCCAACAATTACCTGCTGCAACAGAATCCGGCGCTGGATGCAGGCGTCAGCAACAGCCCGACCCGCAAGCAGATGATGCTGAGCGGAACGTCGATGGCGGCACCGTTACTTTCCGGCGCAGCGGCTTTGATGTTCGAAGCCAATCCGACTCTTACCCCCAATTTGGTTAAGACGTTGTTGATGTACAGCGCTCAACAACTGCGCAACTTCAACATGTTCGAGCAGGGCACCGGCGAATTGAATATCGATGGTGCTGTTCGACTTGCAAGGCTCGTTCGCACTTCTATCACCAGCTCCACTGCGCTCGGCGACCCGTTACTGGTTGGCCCGGCTCCGTCGCCGAAGACGAGCATCACTACTACCACTGGTCTCTACACCTTCCCATGGTCGCAAGGCGCGATCGTGGGTCAAACCTATGCAACCGGTGCGGCACTCATCAATCAGTATCAAGGAGTCTATGCGAAAGGCGTGCTCCTTAGTGATGGAGTGATGCTAGGCGACGGCGTCTTGATTACTGATGGAGTGCTCTTCGGCGACGCCCGTGGCGTCCTGTTTGGTGATTCGACCAAGTTTTCAATGGGTGTGCTCTTCGGCGACAGCATCCTTGTCAGTGATGGTACTACGCTCGGCGTTGGCCAGGTCTTCTTATCCGTATCTGACCTGCTAAGAGAAGGCGTGCTCGTTGGTGACGGCGTGCTGTTTGGCGATGGAGTGCTGTTTGGTGATGGAGTGCTGTTTGGTGACGGCGTGCTGTTTGGCGACGGTGTGCTGTTTGGCGATGCGATGCTTCAGGCATTCAACGCGCTGACTAACGGCGACGCTTCTCCGACCATGATTATTGTGCTCGACGATTCTACGGACTATCTGGGTTACTAAGCAGTAACACGACACACGAGGTAGACCAATGTTGCGAATGAGCACAAAAGTTGAGACAGGCAAACTGTTACTGCCGGCTCCAGTCAAGGTTGAGCGGCTCGCGAACAGCGATGCAGCAGAAGTGCTCCAGTTTTTGGCCCAGCGTCCAATTCATACGGTGACGATGACGAGTTTGATTCACGACAACGGCATCGTAAGCCCTTTCAACCGCGGCACGTTCTACGGCTGTCGCGACTTGATCGGACAGCTCGAAGGTGTCGCACTCGTGGGTCACGCAACATTGATGGAAACAGTCTCCGATCGCGCGCTCGCCGCGCTCGCTCAAGTTGCACGTGAGTGTCCCAACACGCACATGATCATGGGCGAGAAAGAAAGAGTCGCGGACTTCTGGAGTCATTATGCCAAAGCGGGACGCCGGCAGCGCTTGGCGTGCCGCGAATGGCTGTACGAGTTGAGTTGGCCTGTCGAAACTCGCGAAGCCGTTGCCGGTTTGCGCGCAGCCAGGGAAAGCGAGCTGGAGCTCGTGATGCCGATTCAGGCCGAACTTGCTTTTGCTGAAAGCGCCGTCAATCCGTTGCATGTGGATCCAAAGGGTTTTCGCGAGCGATGCCTGCGACGTATCGAACAAGGAAGGACGTGGGTGATCGTCAAAAGTGGTGAGCTGATCTTCAAGGCCGACGTTATCTCGAAGACTCCAGAAGTCGTTTATCTCGAGGGCGTCTGGCTGCGTGAAGAGTGTCGCCACCGAAATCTGGGCACGCGGTTCATGTCAGAACTGCTGCGACGATTGCTCGAAGACACAAAGTCAGTCTGCCTGCTGGTAAACGAAACGAATAAATTGGCCCAGGGCTTCTACGACAAATGCGGTTTTCACTTCCGGGCCACTTACGAAACCATCTTCCTCCCAAGGAAGGAGCAGGTGCAGAACTAGATCACCACCCACGATCTACCCTGATAAAGGCTAAAAGATACCCCCCTCATCATGAACCCGTTGTCACCATGGCAAATAAACACTTTCGGCCATTCCTCTGGGTAGTAATCGGATGCGGTAGCCTGGCATTTATCTATTCCGCTTTGCGGGTCGATTTCGTTCACATCGATTCGCGCCTGGCTCTCATGGTAGGGATGGCCCTGCTACTCACGTCGCGCATCACTATTCCGATTCCGCGTTACAGCTCGCAAATCTCAGTTTCAGATACCTTCGTCTTTCTGGTCCTGCTGCTGTATGGAAGCGAAGCGGCTGTTATCGCTGGTGCCCTCGAAGCCTTTCTCTCGTCGTTGTGGTTCAGCCGTCGCCCTCAGACGCGGATGTTCAATTGGGCCTCTGCGGCGTTTTCCATAATGATCACCAGCAGCGTGCTGGAGCTTGTTTTTGGAAACATCGTAGCGCTGCGCACCAGGCCGATAACCACGACCTTTGTGGCAGCAATCTGCACGATGGCGCTCACTCAATACGTGGCCAACTCAGGCATCGTGGCGGTCGCCGCCGCGCTAAAGGCCGACGAACCAATCTGGCAATCGTGGCGCAAGCATTACCTTTGGACTTCCTTAACCTATTTCGCGGGCGCGTCCGCGGCGGGATTCATTGCCGCACTGGTCTATTTCATCGGCGTCTATGCGTTTATCATCACGCTGCCGATCATTGCCATCATCTTTCTCACTTATCGCACTTACCTCAGAAACGTCGAAACGTCAGCGGCCCAGGCGGCGCAGGCTGAGAAACACGTCAAAGAACTCTCGCATTACATCGCGGAGCAGGAGCGCATTCGCGAACAGTTTTCCCAAATGGAAAAACTCTCCGCGCTCGGTGAGCTGGCGTCCGGCGTAGCGCACGACTTCAACAATACGCTCTCCGGTATTCTCGGACGCGCGCAGCTACTCCAGCGCACCGACGATCCTGAGAAACTTCAACGCGGGCTCGACATCATTATCAAGACCGCCGAAGACGGCGCTAAAACAGTCAAACGCATACAGGACTTCGCGCGACAACGCCGGGACCACGATTTCGAACTGGTCTCAATCGATCAGATCCTGCTGGACGCGAGCGAGATCACGCGCCCGCGTTGGAAAAACTGCGCCGAGGCGTCAAACATTCACATCACGCTCAATCTGCAAATCGGCTCGAACGGTATGGTGATGGGCGACGACTCGGAGTTACGCGAAGTTCTGGTCAACATGGTATTCAACGCGATCGACGCGATGCCGGAAGGTGGGACGTTGACACTGACGACGCGCAACGTGGGCGAGTCGGTATTGATCCGGGTGGTCGATACCGGCGTGGGAATGTATCCCGAAGTGCGTTCGCGCATCTTCGATCCATTCTTTACGACGAAGGGCAAAGCCGGTTTGGGTCTGGGTCTGGCGGTGAGCTTCGGAATCATCCGGCGTCATGGCGGCAATATTGAAGTCGATTCGCAGTATGGCAAAGGAACCGAGTTTCGCATCACGCTGCCGTTAGCGAAGGTCGCAGAGAAGAGCGTCAAGACTGTTGAGACAGAGGCAGTCGCGTCGTCTCAAACTGTGCCTCCGGTGGTGCAGCAGTCTGAGGAAAGACCGCGCACCAGGTTGCTCGTGGTTGATGACGAGAGCTTCGTCAGGGAGCTTTTGGGCGATATTCTCGACGGAGAGCATTGCGACGTTTATCTCGCCGAGAGTGGCAGTGAGGCGTTGTCTGTGTTCAGGGAAAAGGAGTTTGACGCCATATTCACCGATGTGGGAATGCCGGGCATGAGTGGATGGGAGCTCGCGCGCGAGATCCGGCAGATCAACAAAGAAATCCCCATTGCGGTCATCACTGGATGGGGCGAGGCCGTTGGGTCAAACGAGGTGAAAGCCGCCGGCGTTGATTGGGTGGTCGCGAAACCATTTACCGCCGAGCGAATTGCCGAGCTCGTGTGCGAGGTCAATCAATTGAACGCCACGCGTCAAAAGGTCGCAATCGTCGCCGCTTGATTTAGCCGTAGATGAACGCAGATGACGCAGATTAGAATCTGATCTGCGTCATCCGCGTTCATCTGCGGCTAAATCACTATGTTATTCTTGGCTCGATGAAAGCAACTGTGCGGTTCGTCAGCGATGATTTGTTCCTCGGAATTACTCCCTCGGGTCACGCACTGCCGCTCGATACCGATAAGCAACGATCGTCAGCACCTTCTCCAGTCGAGCTGCTGCTCGTAGCGCTCGGTTCCTGCACGGCGACGGACGTGGCAAGCATTCTCGCGAAGAAGCGACAACACGTCACAAGCTATACAGTCGAGGTTTCCGGTGAACGTCGCGATGAGTATCCACGCAGTTACACCTCGATGAAGGTGCATCATATACTCAAGGGGCGCTCCATCTCCGCGAAAGCCGTGGCTGATGCAATTGAACTCTCCGACACGAAGTACTGTAGTGTGGCGGCAACGCTGCGACCTACAGTAGAAATCCAATCCAGCTTTGAAATCATCGAAGAGCCAACTGAAACTAGGGAGTAATCGAGGGTGTTAAAGAACGTCGTCCTTCTTGTTTGCTTGATTTGTGCTTTCCCTGCCTTAGCAGTTGGTAACCAGGCCGCCAGCGAGAGCACGCTTGCGGCTGTCCGGCGCAGTGATGCAGCCGATCGCGATGCCAGTGGAAAACTCACGAAGCTCACTCCGGCGGAACACATGCGTCGCGCCGCGGTGTATCTGAGTGTTCGTGCCTTTGCTGAGGCGCGCGATCACTGGCAGACGCTGATCGCAAATTACCCGCAGGATCCGCGCGTACCGGAGGCATTGCTCGGCATCGGGCGCTCTTATTTTCTTGGCAAGATCTATCCGGACGGCTACAAAATCTTCAATCAACTGGTCCAGGACTACGGTGGGACCAAAGAAGGCCGCGAGGCGTTGAACTTCAGTGCGGCGTCGCTGCTGCGCATGGGAAGGTTTGAAGAGTCAGCTGCGCGTTACGCTGAATACGTGAATCGCTTTCCGAATGGCGAGCGCATCGATACAGCGCACTTGAACGTCATCGACACGCTTCGTGAAGCGGATAAGCCTTCAGAGGCGCTGCTCTGGGTCACAAAGACGAGACAACGATTCGCCGGCACGGCGGTTGAGACTAATGCGATGTTCGCTGCTTTGCGGCTCTACGTCGCTGAAGACCGGTGGCCCGAAGCCGTTAACATCGCCGATCAACTGTTGCAGCGGTCGTTTTCCAAAGCGGTGCTCACCAGCCGCACCGAAGTCGCTTACCTGAAGGCTTTCAGCCTCGAAGAAGCCGGCAAGAAGGACCAGGCGTTTGCGGCTTACCTGGCGGTGCCTGACAGCATCGATTCGTACTATGGCTGGCTCGCCAGCCAGCGTCTGGCAGCGCTCGCTGGTCCCTCACGCGCCGAGATCGTTGCGGCGCGAGAAGCCAGGGTAAACAGCGTGATCGATAACGTCTCAGAGCAGTATCCCGCGCCCTATCGACAAGCAATACTCAACGCCGCAAAAGCTCGCAAACTCGATCCACGTTTTATTCTCGCACTGATTAAGCAGGAGAGTGTTTTCAAGCCATCGGCAAAATCACCGGCGGGCGCGCGAGGATTGCTACAACTGACAATGGACGCAGCGCTGAAGTATGGACCAGGCGCGGGATGGAACTCGCTGCGTGAGAGCCAGCTTTATCAACCTGAGACTTCGATCACGGTCGGTGCGGAGTATCTCGAACACCTCGGTAAACTGTTCCCGGGCATGATGGAACCCGTGGCCGCTTCGTATAACGGGGGCGAGGACAACGTGGCGCGCTGGCTCGCACGTGCCAAGCGAAAAGACCCGGGCGTCTTCACAGCGGAAGTGGGATTCGACGAGACAAAGGGCTACGTGCAGAAGGTCATGTCAAATTATCGCGTCTATCGTCGTCTCTACACATTAGATCTAAGCCGCAGATAAACGCGGATGATCGGAGGTCAGCATTTATCTGCGTTCATCTGAGGCAAATTTACTACGGCTCGGGACTGAACCCTCGCGAGTCTTCACGTCGTCGCAACGGCTCTCGCGACGTGTGGCGCGGGACGACGCCCAACTTCAACAACGCTGAATAATACTCATACCGGATCGTTACTTCTCCTGCCGATCGCGACTCGAGATCCATATCAACCCAACGCACATCGTGGCGCACGTTCCGACCGATTCCCGTCGCTGCATAATCATCGTTAGGCCTCGGCGCCATTGCCCCGCTCGATTTCGCACTCGGTGATTCTTGTGCACGTGCTGACTGCTCCGGTTCCGACTTATCGCGCGTAATCGGATACGGCGGCGTAAATGGCACGATCCGCCGTCGTTCTTTAAAGAACACTGCCGAGATCACGCCGAGGTTCGCCGTCTGTCCGAGCTTCGCTCCGTATGAATCCCGTTCGTTGGTGAAGTAGAAACGCCGTGCTCGTTCGGAGCTCATTTGCCAGCCGCTGATTGTTATCGTCTGATACGGTTCAATTACCCATTTGCTCGCATTCCATGCGGATGTGTGACGAGCATCGATGGTGTTGAGCCCGTCGACAGAAAGTGCTACAGCAACGCGGTCAGGCGAGGGGTTCCGCACCCGCAGCTCATATTCGGCACCCTCGAGCGCTTCGACATAAGTTCTTCCTCTCGCATAGTACTCGGCCAGAGGGCGTCCATTGACGAGCACGTCCAACTCAAAGTTCGGGTAAGAAGGTCTCCTGGTGAGGCGGTCCGAACTTGAATCCTGTACGACCGCGGCGCTGGCGTGCCGCAGCAGCAGGACAGCTCCGGTCCCCAGTCCAACTGCCAGTAGAAATGCCGTAACACTAAATATCCATCGAATTCGATTCATGATTTGCCTCCTGCGCGCAACGAGTTCCGAACAAAGAAAGAACGCCTCCCGTACGGCTTCTTGCGTGGCGGGCCAAATCTTAATGGCCCGCCTTTTGCTGGCTAAATTTAGGGGGTAGGGCGCTTTCCAGTTGAGTTAAATTAGCGGGGAGGCTACAATTGCGCGCCACTCCGGCGATGAAATACAGACAATTGTCGTGATAATCACCAAGTGAGGCTTGAGAGAAACGCATGGAGTATGTCCTAACTGCAACCAAAACTGAGGCGCGTGCAGGATCCTACTATGATCGGATTGCGCGTCTCTATGATTTGACCTTCAAGGTCAACGGTTACGGTCGATCCTTGGACCAGTATTTTGCGAATCATCCGCTGCCAGTTTCTCGCGGTGCTCGCATTCTCGATGCCGGTTGCGGAACCGGCTTGCTCACTCTTGCGTTACTGCGTGCGATCCGTTTTCCGGTGTCAATAACGGCGCTCGATCTGTCGTCGACGTCAGTGGCGGCTGCTCGCAAGTCGCTGTACTACAGTCCCGGCCGGAAACGCGATGTGACCTTCACGCAGGGCAATTTGTTGTGCCTGCCGTTTGCGGACGAGTCTCTCGATCTCGTGGTCACGGCAGGAGCGCTTGAGTACGTTCCGCTTGCCGATGGCCTGACGGAGCTGGCGCGCGTAATCGCCCCGGGTGGACATTTGTTGCACCTGCCTGTGCATCCCGGATTAATCGGCGTGTTTCTTGAGATACTGTTTCGCTTCAAGAGCCATCCGCCGAAGGAAGTGAAAGACAAGACGGAGCGCCACTTCCGCATCGTGCATCAATATCGCTTCCCTCGCCGGGAGGCGATCGGCTGGAGCAAAACCGCGATTCTCGCTCAGAAGGTTTAAGAATAGGTCCTATTCGACCTATTTTTATTTCGCCGGCACCAGGCGCAAAATCCGATCATCATCTTCCGCGGGCCTGCCGCGGCCGTCGCGGTTCGAGGTGGAGAAATAAAGGTATCCGTCCGGCCCTTCAGCCACTTCGCGAATGCGGCCGTAGTTCTGCAAAAGATTTTCCTGGCTCACCACGCGTCTTCCATCCAGCACAACGCGAATCACTCTTTCCCCTCGCAAACACCCGAAGAAAAAGTTTCCCTTGAACTGCGGAAAGACTGACCCGCGATAAAATGCTCCGCTCCCCGGTGCACACGCGGGCGTGTACTCCAGCAATGGCGTCTCGAGTCCCGCTGCTGTCTGAGTGTGATGAATGGTGGGCCAACCGTAGTTCTTTCCCTTCTCGACGATGTTGACCTCGTCTCCTCCTCCGGGACCATCAAATCCGCTTGGTCCATGCTCGGTCTGAAACATGAGATTCGTACCCGGCTGGAAATCCAGACCTTGCGCGTTGCGATGACCAAGCGACCAGATCTCGGGCCGCGCGTCCTGCCGGCCCACGAACGGATTGTCCTGAGGCACCGTGCCGTCGTCGTTCAGGCGAAGTGTTTTGCCAGCCAGCGAATCGAGCTGCTGGGCCAGGTTGCGGTTAGTCGCGTCGCCGGTAGTGACGTACAACTTCCCGTCCGATCCGAAACGTATGCGACAGCCGGCATGAGCACGTGCCGCAGGCAGATCCTCCATAATCACTTTGCGATCGACCAGACCCTCAGCCGCTTCACGATAGCGCACGACACGCACACGCAAGCCGCCACTCGTGTACGCATAAGAAAGATAGACAAACTGGTTACTGTTGAACTGCGGGTGTAGCGCAACACCCATTAGACCAGCTTCGCCAGTGCTCTCTACATCTGTCAGTGTTAACAGCGGCTTCGGATTCAGCGTGCCTTTTTCGATCACGCGCACGCGCCCGGGACGCTCGGTGAAGATCATGCGCCCGTCAGGGGCCCAGACGATGGACCAGGGAACTTCCAATCCGCCGGCTACCTTTTCGACTTTGTAACTGACGTTTGATGATGTTTGTACTTCTCCTGATCCTGCCCCCCGTCCAGCGGGCGGTTCGTTACAAGCAACTCCTAGCGCCACCAGGAGCGCGATCAAAGAATATATTTTCATTTGTATATCGAGAGAGTGACCCGTCGGCTATCGCTCCCGGTACTGACCTTATCCAAGTGCAAGGGGCTAATGTTGAATGTATTCGTGAAGCAGTTTGATCTCGTCGCCCTGTTCACCTACTTCCACGCGAAGCAGGTCGCGCAACGAGAGCATGCCTACCCAGCGATCGCCGTCGACAACGGGGAGATGCCGACTGCCAATCAACTCCATGCGTTCGAGGGCCTGGTGCGGGGTTTCATCGCACTGGATCACGGCCCGCAGCTCGCTGGTCACGTCGCCAACTCTCACCGCGTTGGGATCGCGTTTGGGGACGACGACACGATTCAGGACGTCACGCTCGGAAAAGACGCCGAGCAGCCTGCCGTTGTCGTCAATCACACAGACGGCGCCAATGTTTCTCTCGGCCATGAACTCGGCTGCTTCCTGCACGGTAGCAGACGCCCTGGTCGAGTAAGGCTCACGGTTGCGAATCACGTCGCGGATCAGCATCGCTCTTGCCTCCTGATTGGTTGAGGGATGCAGGTATTATTAACCACGAAGGCACAAAGACACAAAGAAAAATCTTTGGTTGTTCAATTAGCCGAACAGACTGGCCTGTGCGGTGGGACGGCGAAAGGTGGTGCCTGCGGGTGTTTGGTGTGCGCGTTTCTTGTTGAAGCCGAGGCGCTCGCAGTGGATCTTGAAGAGACGTTCAGTTGCTTCCCAGTATTGGCCTTTGCCGCGCATGCGTTCGCCGAAGACGCTGGAGTTCAACTTTCCGTCGCGCGCTTCGCGGATTCGGTTCAGCACCCGGTCGGCTTTGGTTGGCAACTTCTCGCGCAGTCGTTCTTCGAAATAAGGAGCGACGTTGCCGGGCAGACGCAGCATGTTGATAAAGGCATACTCGGCCCCAACTTCTTTCGCGCGCTTCAAGAGCACCGGAATATCAGTCGACAATCCTGGAATAACGGGGGCTATGCCGATGCCCACTCTGATCCCCGCCTTCGCGAGTGCTTCCATCGCATGAAATCTCGCTTCCGGCAACGGAGCGAAAGGCTCGACTGCTCGCGCCACGTCAACGTCCGTAAAAGGAATCGTAAAGCACACACCAAGCTTCGCGTTGCGCGCGAGATCCTGAAGCACGTCGATGTCTCTGCGAACCAGTGCTGACTTCGTGATCACGCCGATCGGCTGCCGAAACTCGGCGCAGACTTCCAAACAACGCCGCGTCAGTTTGTAATTTGCTTCGAGCGGAATGTATGGATCTGACGTGAATGAGAAAACGATTTCCGCGCCTTTCCACGAAGGCTTCATCAATTCTTTCCGCAACAGCTCCGGCGCGTTCACCTTCGCGATGATTTTGCGATCGAAATCAGTTCCGGCGCCGTAGCCGAGATACTCGTGCGTCGGACGACTAAAACAGTAAGTGCAACCGTGTATACAGCCGCGATAACAATTGACGGTGTAGTCGAAACCGACATCGGGACTGTTGTTGTGCGTGATGATGTGGCGCGTCTCGGTCTCTTCAAACACTTCGAGCGTAGCCTCAGGAGGCTCACCAATCCACTCAACTGAGTGCGTTAGCCACGGGTTCGGAGGGTTCTCTACGTACTGCATGATCTGCGTTCACCCGCGTTAATCTGCGGCTGTAACCGCCATCGACTCGATCGCGCTGAATAAAAGAAACACTTGCTGCCCGGGCGCACCTGAAGTCTCGGTGAGGCAGATGTAGTCGTTCGTGATCTCGGCTACGCGCCCCGTGTAGATCCCGCCGGAGATGGTCTTTACGTTCACGACCTCCCCTTTAAATCGGCGGAAAAGGTTCTCAAGGTGCTGTCCTGCCATTCGTCACTCCATTTCTTTCCCTCGTCCAGGTCACAAAAAAGTAGCGGTACTTGTCCGGATCCTCCAACGTCACGAAACGTCCGCCCCAACCTTCATCGATCGGCGGCAAAACGTCCGCGCCGTTGGCAATCAACGTATCGTAAAACCGATCCACATCTTCAACGCCAACAAAGAAGTGAACCCCGCGTCCCCTTCGCAACATCGTCTCGAGATGCTGCGCCAGCGTGATCCTCAGTTCGCCCGCGCTCAGCTTGGCCATTGGCGGCTCGGAGTCGTTATTAACCGACTCGACCTCCATTCCCAACACACGTTCATAAAAAGCCAGCGACTCTTCCAGACTGTTGACCTCGAGAAACAGCAGATCCAAACCACTAATCATGCGAACCTCAGAGAGTCATCACAAGGTAGAGTCCATATCCGCCGCTGACAATCGCTACCCAAAACGCCGCCTCTTGCAGTCGCGTGTGCCCCTT
>JAICQI010000949.1 GCA_025937955.1 Pyrinomonadaceae bacterium | reverse complement strand
TGATGCCAATCCACCCCATCGGGCAGGAAAAGAAGAAGGGAACCATCGGCAGCCCTTATGCCGTCCGCGACTACTACGCGATCAATCCCGATTACGGCACCGCTGACGATCTGAAGCGTCTCGTGCGCGAAGCACACGCGCGCGGAATGAAAGTTATCATCGACATCGTCGCCAATCATACGTCGTGGGACAGCGTGTTGATGAAGCACCCGGAGTTCTATAAACGCGACGCGCAAGGCAACATCACTTACCCGCACGACTGGTACGACATCGCCGCGCTGGATTACACCAACCAGCAATTGCGTCGCTACATGACGGACATGCTCAAGTACTGGATTCGCGAGTTTGATCTCGATGGGTTTCGTTGCGACGTCGCCGCTGAAGTGCCGACAGACTTCTGGGAAAACGCCCGCCGCGAGCTGGAACAAGTCAAACCTGACATCGTGATGCTCGCCGAAGCTCACAAAGCTGAACTGATGGTGAATGCTTTCGACCTCGACTACTCGTGGCCGCTTCATAGCGCGTTGACCAACGTCCTGCAAGGCCGCGCGCCCGCTTCTGATTTGCGTTTGGAGTGGGAGAAGGAAGTAAAGTCATGGCCCAGGGGCGCGCTGCACATGCGTTTCTCCGACAATCACGACGAGCGCCGTGCGATCGCTCGTTTTGGTGAACGGGCGGCGCTGGCTGCGTCTGCGTTTGTCTTCACACTCGATGGCGTGCCGATGATCTACAACGGCATGGAAGTGGGCGACACGACCGAATCGGGCGCACCGGCGCTGTTCGAGAAGTTGCCGATATTCTGGCCCATCGCGGAGCGCAGAAAAGACTTTCCACAGTTTTACGAACAGATAATGGCGCAGAGACGCGCGAGTAATGCGTTACGACGCGGGACGCTTGAATGGTTGAAAAACTCCGATGAAGCTCGCGTCGTGACGTTTGTTCGTCGAGCGGGGAATGAGGCGGTACTAGTGGCGATCAACTTTTCAAATCGACCGTTTGCCGGATCGGTGGAAGCTCAGAAGCTTTCGCTTGAGGCGTGGGAATACAAGATTATTAGCCACAGATGATACGGATCTTAATAGTGTTGCTGATCGCATGTCATTCGATCGCGGGCCAGGATGCACATTGGCCCACGGCGGCGAAGAATGGGTTTGGCACGTCAACAACGCTTGCGTCGAAGGTCTGGTTTACGCTTGCTGATGGTGTGATGACGGAAGTTTTCTATCCAACTCTTGATGTGCCGAATGTGCAGACGTTGCAACTTCAGGTTGCGACTGCTGGAAAGATTGAAACTGAGATTGAGGACACTCACCATCGACTTGAGCTTCCCAACTCGAATGCGCTTGTCTTCCGGCAAATCAACAGCGCGAAAAGCGGTCAATACACGATCACGAAGACCTACATCACGGATCCGCGACGAAATACCGTCTTGATCGATCTCGATTTCAACACTCGAATCTCGGCGCAGCTTTACGTCTATTACGATCCGTCGCTGAACAACAGCGGCATGCACGACTCGGCTCGGACCGAAGGCGACGCTCTGCTCACCGTCGATAAAAACATCGCATCGGCACTGATCCCGAGTTGCGGATTTACGGACGCTAGCGGTCGATCTAAGGGCAACGTAGTTCAAATCGCAGCGTTGAAACAACGGCGCTGCACGCTTGCACTGGGATTTGGCCCCAGTATGACGCAAGCTGCCACAGCCGCACGTTCCTCACTCGCTCGCGGATTTGAAACTATCCGGCGCGAATACGAAGCTGGTTGGCAACGCTATGTCGCAACCTTGCCGCGCATCACAAAACATCAGCAACAGTTCAACATGGCGGCCATGGTGTTGAAAGGTCTCGAAGACAAGACGT
>JAICQI010000410.1 GCA_025937955.1 Pyrinomonadaceae bacterium | reverse complement strand
CTTTACGCATGGCGTGCGAAACAAGTTGGGCTTGGTGGCAAGTTCGACGTTGTCTCGCGCGAATCGCTGTTGCTCTCGAATAATGTGCTGTTGACTGTTGCGGCAGGTTCGGTCCTGCTTGGAACGCTTTATCCGTTGATTGTTGATGCGTTTGGTGGAGCGAAGCTGTCAGTTGGTCCACCGTACTTCAATCTCGTGTTCGTGCCGTTGATGGCGCCGGCGATGTTCCTGATGGGTGTTGGACCGATTGCGCGTTGGAAGAAAGCGAGTCTTCCGGATCTTGTTACCAGGTTGCGTTGGGCTTTTGTGATCAGCGTGATTAGTGCGGCGGCGTTGCCGTTTGTGTTTGGACAATGGAAGTGGCTTGTAAGTTTGGGACTGTTGCTCGCGATCTGGATAGTTACCACTGTTTTCGCGAATCTGTGGGAGCGCGTTCGAGTCACTACCGGACAGCTCACCACGTTTCAAAAACTGCGCGCGCAGAGTCGTAGCTACTATGGCATGCAAGTGGCGCATCTTGGCGTGGCGGTGTTTATCGTCGGTGTGACGATGGTCACCGGGTACCAGATCGAGCAGGACGTTCGCATGGCGCGTGGTGACACGGTGAGCGCCGGCGGGTATGAGTTTCGCTTCGATGGCGTGAGCAACGTGAACGGACCAAACTATGTTGCCGGACGCGCAGAGATCACCGTCAGCCGTAACGGAACAGAGATCGAGAAGATGTTCCCGGAAAAACGGAACTACACCGCGAGCGGCAACGTCATGACCGAGACCGCGATTGACAGCGGACTGTTTCGAGATCTCTACGTGTCGCTCGGTGAACCGGTCGGTGAGGGCTCATGGACGGTTCGCGTGTACTATAAACCTTTCGTCGGCTGGATCTGGGGGGGCGCCTTGCTGATGGCGATCGGCGGGGGCCTGGCGGTGAGCGATCGACGGTACGCCCTGGCAGCGCGCAAAGAACGCGAAGCCCAGCAGACCGTGAAACCGGCAGAAGTCCCGAGCACCGTCGCTGCATCGGTGCAGATCGAATCTTAGTTTATCCGTGTAATCCGTGGCTAAGAGATGCTTCGTTATTTAATTCCACTCGGTCTCTTTCTTGTGCTCGTCGTCTTCCTGGCGATCGGCCTTACGCGTGATCCGCGCGAGATCCCGTCGGCACTGGTCAACAAGCCGGCGCCTACATTCCGTCTCCCGCAATTAAAAGAGCCCGACAAGACTTTCTCCGCCGAAGACATGCGCGGGAAGGTGTGGTTGTTGAATGTCTGGGCGTCGTGGTGTATCGCGTGCCGTGACGAGCATGAGCATTTATTCGAGTACGCCAAATCGGGAGTCGCTCCAATCATTGGCCTCAATTACAAAGACAGGCGCGAGGACGCACTCGCGTGGCTCGGAGAGTTGGGCGATCCTTATCAGCTCAGCGCCGTCGATTTCGATGGACGTGTGGCGATCGACTACGGAGTCTATGGCGCGCCTGAGACTTACGTGATCGATAAAAGCGGTACGATTCGACTCAAACACGTCGGACCAGTGATGCCCGACGTTTGGTCGCAAAAAGTTCTCCCTCTGGTCCAGGAATTGAATCGTGAGGGAATAACCAAATGACTCACTCGCGTTTGCTCGCACTGTTATTACTGTGCCTGCTTTCTTCTTTCGCCACCGCGCAGGTACAAGAACAAGATCGGCCCAGCGACGATCCCGTGATCGAGCAACGCCTGGCAAAACTATCTCACGAACTTCGCTGCCTGCAATGCCAGAACCAAACCCTCGCTGATTCGCCGGCCGGATTGGCCACCGATCTGCGCAACGAAATTCGCGCGCAAATGAAGGCCGGTAAAAGTGACGAGGAAATCAAGACGTTCCTTACCCAACGTTACGGCGACTTCATCCTCTATAAACCTCGCGTCACGTTCACGACGTATCTGCTGTGGTTTGGACCTTTTGTTTTGTTACTCGGCGGCTTGTACGTGCTCTACCTTTACATCAAGCAACGACGCGAATTGATTCCGGAGCAGCCCTTGAGTGCTGACGAGCATCGTCGCGCAGAGGAGTTACTGGCAGCGTCAGGAAAGGAGACGACGTGATTCTCTTCTGGGTGATCTGTGCAGTTCTGATCCTGATCGCGCTCGCGTTTGTCCTGCCGCCGGCATTGCAACGTTCGGAAGGGTTTAAGCGCGAAACTGACGACGAACGCAAGAACGCGAACATCGCTGTCTATCGCAGTCAACTTTCCGAGCTCGAAGCAGACGTGCAAAACGGGATAATGAGTCAGGAGCAATACGCACAGGATCGGGAAGAGATTGAACGGCGTTTGCTCGATGATATATCGATATCGACAACGAGCACCAAAAAGCCCGCCGGCCAACCGGTTTCCGCACGCAACACGGTGTACGTGCTCGGCATCGGTTTGCCCCTGGTCGCGATTATCTTTTACCTGGGCATCGGCAGTCCGAAGAGTATGAGCGAGCCACCGGCGGCGGCTTCGCAATTCAGCGCGAGAGCGCCGCAGGAACGGACGCAGGAACAGATCCAGGCGAACGTCGAGAAGCTTGCGGAACGTCTCCAGTCAAACCCCTCTGATGCGCAGGGTTGGACCATGCTGGCACGCTCTTACAGTTCGATGGAGCGATTCGGCGAAGCAGCGGGCGCCTACGCGAAAGCCACCGAGCTCAAGCCAAACGATGCGGATCTTTTGACGGAGTATGCATTTGTCACGGCAATGGCTAATGGCAGGAGCCTCGAAGGAAGGCCAATTGAGCTGATCCAGCAGGCCTTGAAAGTTGAGCCGGAAAATGCAAAAGCTCTACAACTTGCCGGTAGTGCTGCATTCCAGTCCAGGGATTACAAAACGGCGATCGACTACTGGCAACGCGTGCTGAAGCAGGTTCCGGCTGAGTCAGAAGTAGGCCGTGAGATCACTGCGCGAATCAACGAAGCGAAAACATTGGCAGCGGGTGACAGTAAGTAGAACATTATGTCGAGAGAGAATATTCTTTTTGCCATCATTGGAATTCTTTTGGGATTCATTGTCGGTTTCATGTTCGCAAGCTCGATGAGCCAGAAGATGGCGTCGCCGCAGGGCACCGCGGCTTCGCAGGGCATGCCTGCGGACCACCCGCCGGTTGCTGGTGGTGGTGGCGGGGGGCAAAGTAGCCAGGATCCGCAGGCAGTGAGGGAACAGGTCACTGCTTCGCTCGAGAAGGCGCGCAGCGAGCCAAACAATTTCGAAGCGCAGGTCAAGGCCGCGGAGCTTTACTACCAGATTCAGCGTTACGATCAGGCGATCGAGTTTCTGCTCAAAGCAAATCAGCTCAAGCCAACTGACTATCGGACAGTCGTCATACTCGGAATGGTGAATCTCGACGCGGGACATTACGACACGGCTGAAAAGTGGTATCGCGCGGCGATGAAGATGAAATCTGACGACGTAATGGTGCTGGCTGGACTAGCGGCGGCAACGTTGGAAAAAGGCGACGCTACTGCCGCTGAAGATGCGATTGCGAAGCTGGAGAAAGTCGATCCGAGCAGTGTGGATTTGCCGCAGTTCCGGGATAAGCTGGCTAGTTTGAAAGCAGGAAAATAGGCCGCAGATAACGCAGATTGAAAACGCGGATTAAGGCGAGATCGACATTCGCACGACGTTCGACAGAAGTATGCGTTCGATCTTACCGTCTTTGCCAACAACTACTACTTGACCGTTCTCAACGGTAACTCGTCTCACAGTACTCATCGAACGATTGATCAAAGTGCCGTCGCTGGTTTCGATCACGAGTCGTGGTCCAACTTCAGGCTCGGGCTCGACCGGTGGTGGCTTCGGTGCCGGCGTTTCGCTGGCGGCAGTGTCAGGTGCGCGTGGCGCCGGACGGCGTCCGGCGGGTCTGCGTCCACGAGTGTTTCGAGTTGGCGCGGGTCGTTCTGTTTCAACTTCGGGAGATCTTTCCGGTGTGGCTGCCGGTGTCTCGACCGGTTTCGCTTCGGGCGTCGGTTCGGGTGTTGGTTCAGGCGTCGGCGCTGCCGCCACTTCAGTCACGGGCGGCTCTGGTTCTTTAATCCTTGCTCCTGTTGACGTGACACGTCTTGTTCCTGGCGCCCGGGTAGGTTCCGTTGCAGGCGTTTCTGCTTCCGCGATATCAGGCCCACCAACGATGGGCTCAAACGAGCCACCAAAGCGGAGACGATATGTTCCCTCATCGTCATTCGGGCTGCGTGCTTCCACACGCAAGACCAGATCTTCGCGCTTGCGCAGGTAGATTCCTTTTGTAACTGGAGTTCCGATTTCAGCGTAGAGCGTGAGCTTGAGTAGCGGTCGCAACGTGCCTGCGGTAAACACGTCGACATCGCCGTTCAGGTTGTTGCTCTGCACAGTGATCAGCAGATCGCCAGGCGTGCCGGTGAAGGCGTAGTAATGGTCCGTTACCCTTGCATCGCCCAGATCGCGCGCGGCGATCCGGCCGGTGACAGTGTTGCTGCGCACTGGAGACGGAGCGTTCGGATCGATCGACTGAGCGGCAGTTGAGTTTGCGGCCAAAAACAGGAACGCAACGGTCAAGAACCCTGTGCCTTTGCGCCTTTGCGTGAAAAACTTTGCCATGTTGCGCCGCAAAGCATATCAGATTTAGGTTATGCTAGTCGCATGAAGTTGAGTTGTACCCTGCTGCTTTTTCTGTTGTCTTCCCTTCCCGCTTTCGCCCAATCGTGGACGGCAAAACTCGATAAAGACATCCGCTTTTATCAACCAACGGAGATGGGCGTGGTGATCGCGGGCACGGAGAAGTCGCTGTATGCGATCGACGGCTCAAGCGGCGAAGTGCTCTGGCGTCGCAAAGACACTTCCCTTGACGAAACCGATGTCGCGCCCGTTCCCGGCACTGACCTGTTGTTGTTGAGTTTTGAAAAGGGCGACAAGGCGCGGATTGAAGCCGTGGATGTGTTGACTGGCAACTCGATCTGGCGCAGCGAAAAGATCAAGGGCGCCGTGATGCAGATTTCGGTCGATCCGGCGACGAATCTGCTCGCTGTCGTGCTGGTGAAAGACGCGAAGAACCGCGCGCGCGACGGTTTCAAACGTCGCCCGCTGCTGCACGTTCTGGATCTCGCTTCCGGTGATGAACTCTGGAAATACGAAGCCAGCGAAGTCGAGATGATGCCGTCGCGCTGGCCGGAAGATTCTGGCAAAGAGGTCGCTTACACGCTCGATAATTACTACCCACCCGTATTCATCGATAATCGCTTTTATGTTTTCTATGAGGGCGTTACGTCGTTCGAAGCGCGTAGCGGCAAGGAGCGTTTGCGAGAAAAGTATCGCGTCAACGAAGACGGGCTCGCGCTGACTGAAGCAGAACCGATCTTCACGGAAGGGTCTATCTACGTGTCCGCTCATGGACGTGTGCGTGCCATGTCGCGCCAGACCGGCGACACCGAGTGGGAAGCGAAAGATCTCGGGCTCACGCCGGAAATGATCCTCGCCGGCGACATTCTTTACGTGCGCACCGGCGGCCAGTTCACGCGAATCAAAGATGGCGAGACGATCGAGCGTGGCTCCTATGGCGTGAGCGCGCTTGACGCCAACTCCGGCAAAGTTCTGTGGCGTTACAAAGGCGCAGACAAGGGCATCACCAATCTTCTGCTTCCCGATCGAAACAGGATCGCGATTGCCGATCGCGATGATCTGATTTTCCTGGATGCGAGCAACGGCAAGCGAACCACTCGTGTGTCGCACAAGATCGAGCGCGCTTCGTATGGGCTGTTGAATGACCGTGGCGACATCGTGATTGGTGGCCAATCGGAGATCG
>JAICQI010000431.1 GCA_025937955.1 Pyrinomonadaceae bacterium | reverse complement strand
GCGATGGTTGAAGATCTCCCGCAGATCGCGGAACTAGACTGCAATCCCTTCGTCGTCCACGAGACCGGCGCAACCATCCTGGACGCCCGCATCCGCGTGACAGCAGTTGAGCCGCGCCCCCTCATGGGCGTCCGCCGATAGTGTCAAACCAAACCGAGCAGCTTGGGAGATTAAGTAAAATTAGGAATAGAACAATTCTATTATCAGCAGCACAGAGTCATCTTAGTGTAGACCTTACTCCTCGCCACAGATCTCGCAGCGAAAAGGATTATCCAACCCGGAAACTAACGCCTCCGTATAAAACTGGTAAGCGTCTTCATCAACGTAGATCTCTCGGGCGCACATTCCGCAGCGCACTTCATGCTGATTGTCGTCAGTCATGATCGATGCTGCTGGGATAAACGTTTGCTGGCTCTGGTCACTATAAAAATTAGGCGTTGTCATAATTCCTCCTGCTTCCGTTACCGTTGTTATCCATAGGAAAGTGTTTCTTCTTGCGGACAATCTCGACTGAACAGTGCGCACGCGCGGCAACCGCGCCGGCTACGCTGCCGAGAAGAAATCGTTCCACGCGATTGCTCAAGCCGGTCGCGCCGAGAAAGACGCAGTCAGCTCGCCACTCTTCAGCAAATTCGACGAGCACCTTCTTAGGATCGCCAGCCTTGACGACCGCCTCAGCCCGAAGGCCTTTTGCCCTGAGAAGTTGTGCAGATTTCTCCGCGAGCTGTCGCGAATCCTTCTTCTCTTCTCTGTTGCATTCGTCAACAAAGCTGCCCACCATCGGAACAAGCTCGCCCGCAACGGTTGGCTCGAGCTCGTGATATACCGCTATGACACGCACCTCACTCTTCTCCGGCCAGTTTCGCGCCGCAACTTGCTCGACAGCGAGATTCGCATTGTCCGATCCATCCACGCCAACGATCAGCCGAACCGGAAAATCAGGTTCGTCAAGCTTCCCACGAGCAATGCGAACTGAGCAGCCGGCCTCATTGAGCAGCCACTGCGAAATGCTTCCCAGGAAGAACCGGCCCAATGCCGATCGTCCGTGTGAGCCGACCAGAATCAGATCGGCTTTGAATTCTTCAGCTTTCGAAAACAATTCCAAGGTCGGTGAGCCCCAGACCGCCTCGTGATTCACCTTCCACTTCGGAAAGTTCGCTCGAAATCTGTCGGCTGCTTTTGCGGCCAGCTTACCGGCGTCTATAACTGCTTGAGACGCCGCCATGTATTTGCGCTCCAGACCGAGTGCGCCTTTCGCGCCCGCCGCCATCTCAACGATCTCCAAAGCGGAAGGCGGTGGTGGCGGCAGCCAAATCTCGGCGACAGTCATAACCAACGCCTCGCCATCGGCAGGAAGTCCTGCATGTGTCATATCATCGAGTGCAGAGTCCGCAGACTCAGAGCCGTCGTAAGCAATTAGTAATCGCATAGTTCCCTCACCTCGGATTGAACTCACTATGTGAAGTGGCAAGCCTCGTACCCGCAAGAAAACCCGTAGTTAGAGCAGCTTCCACGCAACATGGTGAGTAAAAGTCCGCACTGAACGAACAAAACTGCGCACCGTGCGGCGTTCACGCGATGATGCAGAGAGTCAGAGAATTGCTTCAGCGGGCCTTCGCTCCTTGTCCCAGGGGTCGGTGAAGTAAGGGTCTTGCGAGTGATTGTGACCATCGAGTGTTGACATTTCCCGGATTGCAGTCACGTCGCTTTGCGCGAATTCTGCTGCTGATCCATTGAAGACAATTCTTCCATCGTCAAGCACAATCACCCTTGTTCGGGGTAACTTTGTTGGCGGAGCTTCCGTCGTTACTACTTCGCCGCTCGCATGAAGGTCGGCCCGGAAGTTCGCCAGGTATTCGATTTCATAGATCTTCTTGCTGACGTACAACGAAGAGATTTGATTGATATCGCGCGCACGGATGATGAGATCCAGTACCTTCAGCGCCGCCAGAGGATCCAGGCCCATTGTCGGCTCGTCAAACAACATAATTCGTGGCCACCCGATTAATGCGCGGGCGATTTCAAGTCGTCGCTTCATTCCGCCCGAAAGTTCCTCCGGAAATTTGTTTCCCTCGCCTTCCAGACCCACAAATCGCAGCACCTCAGTGACCGCTCTATCGACCTCTTCCTCAGACCAGCCATGCTCTTCCAAGCGGTAGGCGGCGTTTTCATAAACCGGTAGTCCAGTGAAAAGAGAGTCTTCCTGAAATACAATTCCCATTAACCCGCCGAGCAAATCAATCAGCTCTTCTTCGTCCAGCTCCTCAATTTCTTTTCCTTCGATAAAGATCTGGCCTGAGTCGGGTTTCAGGAGGCCTATTGCCAGACGCAGCAGTACCGATTTGCCGGAACCTGATACACCCGTCAAAAAGATCATTTCACCACGACCGAGCGTGAAGCTGATGTCGTTGAGCACGAGATGATTGTTGAAGCTAAGAAAAACGTTTCGAAACTCGATTGCGGGTGTTTGCGGATCGGTGTCTGTCTTCATGGCTATTGTTTGTGGCAACGATCATGCCGTCATTCCGTTCGCTGTCTAAGAGCTGAAAGACTTACCTTTTCTATCCCACCTTTTGCGGCTTTGCGGGAAATTTCTTCTCACACTGCGAAATACCTCGCACTTAACAGCACCTTTTCTTCAGGAATTCTCAGGAATTAACTGGTACGAGTCGTGCGACAGGTTGATTGAGATTCTTCCAAAGGAGGGTCTTATGAAAATACTGTTAGCTGTTGATGGCTCACCTTGTAGTGAGGCCGCAATCGCGGAGGTTGCCAGCCAGGCAAACTGAGCAGTGATACAGCCGTCAGATAGCGTTTTACTGATTCTTGGCGTGCGCATATAATCAGTGGCAGCCGCTGAATATGCCGCCCCACACTACAAACGAACAAATACTCGTAGTTGACGACGACGAGGCGATTCGCTGGACGCTGCGAGAAGCTTTGCAGAGTTGGGGATTTACCCCGATTGAGGCGGATTCAGTTGCCGAAGCTGTAAAGCACTTCAAGTCGGATTTACCCGCCGTAGTTTTGCTCGATATTGATCTGCCTGATGGTTCCGGTCTCGACGTCCTGCGTGAAATCAAGCATGAACATCCCGAAGCGATCGTGATCATGATCACGGGCAATGTTCAGATCGATAACACCATCTCGGCCCTGCGCGGCGGCGCCTACGATTTCATCGCAAAACCCATCAACCTGGAAGAGCTCCGCGTTACACTTCGCAATGCAACTGAAACCAGGCACCTGCGACGCGAAGTCGAGCAGGTAAGAAAGGAACGAGCAAGAGAATTCAATTTCCGGCAGATCGTGGGTGAGTCTCCCGCGATGAAGAGGATGCTCGGTCTGGCTGCAAAGGTCGCGGAAAGCGAAGTCTCGTCAGTGCTGCTTCAAGGTGAATCGGGGACCGGCAAGGACCTCGTGGCGAAAGCGATTCACTATGGGTCGCAACGATCGGAGCGTCCGTTTGTCGCAGTGAATTGCGCGGCACTGCCGGCAACACTAATCGAGTCGGAACTTTTTGGTTACGAAAAGGGCGCGTTCACCGATGCGAAAGCGCGTAAGGAAGGATTGTTCGAGCAGGCCGAGGGCGGCACGCTGCTGCTCGACGAAATCGGGGAGCTCGAGCTCTCGTTGCAAGCAAAACTTTTGCGCGTCCTGGAAGAAGGCGCTTTCCGTCGGGTCGGTGGCTTGAAAGATATTCCGCTCGATGTGCGGGTGCTGGCTGCATCCAACCGCGATTTGAAAACCGAAAGCGAAGCCGGACGTTTTCGACTCGATCTTTATTACCGTCTCTCGATTATTCAGATTGACATTCCGCCACTTCGCGAACGCGGCGACGACGTCCTGCTGTTGTCTCAACACTATATCGACACGATCGGCGCCCGTCTCAAGCGAGGTAAAAAGATCACCGGCTTGTCGCCGGAAGCCACCGAAGTGTTTAGAAAATATAAATGGCCCGGAAATGTTCGCGAGCTGCGCAATGTTATCGAGCGTGCTTTGATCCTCGAAGACGCCGATCAAATCACCACTGAATACTTGCCGGGCGGATTGCTGGAAGCACCGCGATTCGACCTCGCAGCAAGTCGTGACACAGCTACTCAGTTCGTTTTACCCGAGCGAGGAATCTCGCTTGACGAAGCGGAACTTTCATTTGTCCGACAAGCCATCCAGCGCAGTGGTGGCAACCAAACACGCGCCGCGGAACTACTCGGCATTTCGCGCGATCAGCTAAGATATCGACTCAAGAAGCTCGAAGACGCTCAAGTCGCCACTGCTGATGCCGAAACGTGATTTCATGACGGCCACCGATCCAACATCAGTCGATACCCAACTACAACGCTCGCAGAAGGAACTGGCAGATATCAAGTTTGCGCTCGACGAGTCTGCAATCGTCGCAATCACCGACCAGCGCGGGATCATCAACTACGTCAACGACAAGTTCTGCGAGATTTCAAAATACTCACGCGAAGAATTGCTCGGTCAGGATCATCGCATCATCAACTCGGCATATCATCCGAAGGAGTTCATCAGGAATCTCTGGACGACGATCGCGAGCGGCAAAGTGTGGCGTGGTGAGATAAAGAATCGCGCCAAAGATGGAAGCTACTATTGGGTTGATACCACGATCGTCCCTTTTCTAAACGAAGAAGGAAAACCTTACCAGTACGTCGCGATCCGGAGTGACATAACCGAACGCAAACGTGGTGAGGAACGGATAAGAGAACAGGCTGCGCTTTTGGACCAGGCGCAGGATGCGATTCTCGTGCGCGACCTCAAGCACAACATTTTGTTTTGGAACAAGGGCGCCGAGAAGATTTACGGCTGGGCTGCCGAAGAGGCTGTTGGCAAAAACGTTCGGGAGCTGCTTTATAAAGAGTTGTCAGCGCAGTTTGACGAGGCAGGGCGCGCGGTGCTCCAGAACGGAGAGTGGCAGGGTGAAATTCGTCAGATTCGTCGCGACGGTGCGGAAATCATTGTCGAGAGTCGCTGGACCCTGGTGCGTGATGAAAGGGGGCAACCCAACTCGATCCTGGTAATCAATACCGACATCACCGAGAAGAAACGAATGGAGGCGCAGTTTTTGCGAGCTCAGCGAATGGAATCCATTGGCACTCTTGCCGGTGGAATCGCGCACGATTTGAATAACGTGCTTTCGCCCATCCTGATGGCGATTGACATGTTGCAGTTGAAAACGACTGACGAAGCGAGCCGGAAGTGGCTGGACGTCTTACGCACGAATGCTGAGCGTGGCGGAAACATGGTGCGGCAGGTGTTGTCGTTTGCGCGCGGTGTCGAAGGTGAACGAGTGGCTTTGCAACCGAAGCATTTGATCAAAGAGATCGTCAAAATCCTGCGTGAAACGCTGCCGAAGTCGATCGAGATCAACTTTCAGATTCCGAAGGATCTCTGGATCATCTCAGCCGACGCGACTCAGATACATCAGGTGCTTATGAATCTTTGCGTGAACGCTCGCGATGCCATGCCCGAAGGTGGTTCGATTTCGATTAGAGCTGAGAATGTTTTTGTCGATGAAAACTACGCGCGCATGCATCTCGAAGCCAAG
>JAICQI010000289.1 GCA_025937955.1 Pyrinomonadaceae bacterium | reverse complement strand
TCTTCTGGGTGTGGGTAATTGTTTGGGGGGCCCCCCGGGGCCCCCCCCCGTTTTCAAAAATGGGGGGGCCCAGGTCGGCCCACCCCTACAAAACGCCATCATCAGTTGATTACGGCGTGACTCGGAAGATGCCCCAGATTCCTGCATCGAACATGAAGGAATGCTGAGTGCGATACAGGTAATCGCCGACAATGCGCCGCGCACCACCTGCGCCGTTCGACGGAATTACCTCATAGTGCGACGACGGTCCAATTCCAAACTGAGACCCCTTGACCTCTGAGAGCGGATTGTTGCCAATCGACTTCGAGGCATTCGTATAGGGTTCTTCCTGCCAGAAGTGTCCGTGGAGATTGAACACGTTGTTGCGCAAATGACCGTTGGCATTCAGAACTCGGAACCGGACCGCCTGGCCCGCCCTTGCCGTGAATACCGGGGTCTGCGGATCGCCTCCAACCTGTGCGTTAGTCAGCACGTTGGTGAAGTCGAAGGTGTTTGTCACTTTGAAATCCGTTTCCGGAGCATATCCCATGCGTTTCCAAAGCGGCTCTGTGCGATAGTTAATCGCTTTCTGTCCTGAATCTTCGCCATCTTCAGCTCCGTTCGGACCGCCAAGAAGTGGCACCGGAGAGCCGTCTCCGAACCTCATGTTGATGTCCGTCTGGAATTGCAGTACGAACTCACGGAACGACGTGCCGTCAGACTTGGTGACCGTTGCTTGCGCACGCGATCCCGTGTCCTCAATCCACGTAGAGCCCTGAGGTTCGATGATGAGTGAGCCAATCGCGCCCTTATTGCTGTGCTTGATTGGATCTGAAGAAATCAGATTGGTCGCGCCAAACTCGATCGGCGTAGCGATGCGCTGGAAGCCGTTGATAACAACGTCACCGGCGTACCACGTGTACCGGGCGACGCCGCCTGGTCCCACCGTCTGGTTTGGATTGAAGCCGACATTCTTACCATCGCTGTTCAGCACGTTGTACGCGAGCAGTTGCGGGTGCAAACCAACATGGCTTGAAGGCCTCACCTGATTCGCGTTGAAGTGGAACAGCAGGTTCGTCATCGTGTTGAAGCCGTCCAGATCCGGCGCCACTCTTGGCAGCTTATTCGTCAACGTGAAGTTGATGCATTCGCCTGCTCTGGCACGGACCACGAGCGGTTCGATTGGCACGCCGGCCTTGACCTTGCCGTAGGCGTCAATGTCCGAACTGCGGAAGTACATGATCGCAGTCGGGTCATTGAGAGATCCCCCGAGTCCGGGTCGACTGTTGTAGACGAGCTTGCCTCCCGGCAATGCCGCTGCACTGACCGCAGTCACGTTGATGTTTCTTCTTGGAGCGTTCCACGGGCAGATACCAGTCGCAACAAACTTGCCGGTTGCAAAGTCAGTATCAAGTGACATCAAGATCGACGACTTATCGAGGAACTCCTCGCCTGCCGCGACAGCCGCATCCATTTCGAACGTGGGCGACAGCATATCCGGCGAAAAGAACTGCGTGTCTGTAGTGAACTTCATGTCCATTGTCATCGAACCATCACTGAAGTCGTTGTAGTCAGTTATGCCGTTCGGGAAGTTTAAATCCGTCGGGAACGACGAATCGTTGGTTGTTAGTTGTGCTGCTCCTTCTATGTTGCTGGGCAACGCTGCAAGGTCTGGCTGTATTCCGGCTCTGCCATTGTAGACGCGGAATATTCCCCAAACGCCATTCCATTGGCCGTCAACAGAAGCACTGTTCTGATAGAGGTAATCGACAAAGGGACGATTGCCGATAATCGATTCCTTGCCTGTCAGAAACTCAAAGTGTTCGGAGATACCGGCAATTTGCGAATTCCGGTAGCCGGAATTGTTTACTGCCAATGGATCCTGCGGCGTGCCTGGTTGGTGCAGCCACTTGTGACCATTGATAGTCAAATTGTGTGTTTCTTCGTGAGCTCCGACGAGTATACGAATTTGAACCTTGTCATTTTCGTAAGCTCTCAGAAGCGGTGTGAATGGATCGCCTGGCTTCACTCCCTTCGTCAGAGCGGGATAGAAGGTCGGCTGCACGTTGAAGTCCGGATCGGCGCGCGTGATGTTTGACTTGTAAACCTTTGACAAATCACCAGGAGCACCGAGGGCCTGAGTGTTGGTATACGGATCTCGCACGCGCATTGGCACGGGCTCATTCCGGTAATTGACACTCATAGTGCCTGGGTCGGCTGCTGAAACTGCCTCCGGACATGGCGGTGGAGTGCCGTTAGGACAAATCTGGGCGTTCTCGACGAGGAATGGCAACCCCACTTCGTCCTTGACTGGCGGATTGATCACGCCACCCGGATCCGGGATTGGTTTTCCATTCCCGTCAACTCCCCTGCCTTTCGCATAAGCAAGCTGGAAGTCCGCGAACTCAAATAGAAACTCGCGATGCGGATCGCTGTCGATAATCATCGCCTGCCAGCTTGTTGGCCCACCATCAACAGGACGTGGTGGGGGGACGTTCTGACCGCCCATGGTCGCGCCCGTTTCCGCGTTCTTCCAGACGGCTCCCTGCGGCTCGATTACCAGACCGGCGTACAGGCCGCCCTGCTGGTGAGTCGATGGTCCGAAGTGATCGTGTGTGAACACGGTGCGAAGCGTGCGGTCTATCTTGTTGTTGTTGAGAACATCGTCGGCAAACCAACGTTGGACGGTGGTCTGCGCGCCGGGTGTTCCGAAGAACGGGTGTGATTTTGCTTTCGGACAAGTAAACGTGCCGTCGCGCGGGTCACCAGAATCTTTGCCCACGCAGCCATTCTGTTTCCGAATGGCGCGGATGCGTTCAATCACCTCATCGGGGCTGAAGGTTCCGTCTTCGTAATTGAAGCCGTTGCCGGAGCCGTCTGAAGAAGTGACGTCAAATTTCACGAGGTGGATATGTTGGCCAATGATGTCCGTTGGCGTCCGGACTTGAAAGTCGTCCAGCTCGTAGTAACCGGGCACCAGGTTAGTGTGATGGAACGTGATGCAATCATTTGTATTTGCGCGGAAGAAGAACGGCTCGGGTGGCTTCGCTCCCGTCTGTGCCGGTATCACATCTGCCCAAAGTGCGAGAATGCGAGATTGCGGAAAATGCCAGCCGGCCTTGTTCAACTTGATGTCGAGTTGAAATGCAGCGGCTTTGTACGTACGAGGATTTCCAGCTGCTTGTCCGGTATCGTTGATGCACGGATCCGCAAAAGGAGCTCCTGGTTTGCGCGGTAGTCCATTGAGCACGAAGTTAGCTGCTACGCCGCTCGGTGTGTAACTCGCGTGCAAGCGTTGTTCGTGATAGACCATCGCGGCTATTTCAGCAGCAGTTCCATTTTCAGCGATCTGTTGTGCAACTGCAGTTACCAGGTCTTTACTGAAGTCGAGGTGGTTCTGAGCGGCCGGCGCTTGTACGAAAGTGCCACCGGTGATTATGTGTCTGGGTAAACCACCATTATCGATCGTATCGAGCGGCGGCTTTGGTGGGCGATGCCCTGCCTTCGCAGGACTGAAGAACGGAAAGCCTGGCACTGTTGCCGTTGGCATCGGCGCCATGGCCAGTGTGGGCAGTGGCACAATCGCAGGCGTCGGTGTGCCGGCGAGAATCTCGCCGTCCGGTAAAGCGCGAGAGCCTGCAACGGGAATCCCACTGCTATTCAATACTGTTCCCGATTCAAACACGTCGTGCGCGCGCCACAATTCCCACATGCCCTGTGCAAAGTGCGGATAGAAGTGGCAATGGAAGATGGAATCACCAACGACCTTGTTCCGGTTACCGGAGCCGCCGTAAGTGATTTCAGTCGTGAATGCGTAGCCTGGTCCCAGCGCCTGACTATCGAGATATGTTGAATTGGGGTCGTCAGGAGTCTGTAACCATTGGTGTGCGTGCAGGTGGTGAATGTGATGTTCTTTTGGTCCCGCATGCACCACTCTCATCTTCACGGGATCGTTGATGTAGCTGTGATGCACGTTGGAAGGATCATCGGGATACAAGACCTTCGTGGCCTTCCTGCCGAGGATTAAGTTGCCATTGGCATCTTTCGTATTGGCCGGCTTGTCAACTATCTGCGCCGGATCGCCAACGGTCCAGGATGAAAGGAAGAACTCTTCATACTTGCACTCGGTACAGGCGAACATCGGGCCGACTCCCAGCCGGTTGGCAAGGATTTCCGCACCGGCGCCGGCTATGCCGTAGTTGATGCCGAACGAGTCACGAACGCTATGAAGCGTGTGTTTTAGTTGGTTGGATTCAAACTGCGGAAAAGCTTGCACCGCTTTGATCTCATCGTGATAGACCACGGTGAATTCACGGAACGGTCGCTCGCGATCAGGTTCAGTCTGATTCGGCTTGAAGGTTCCGGCTGGAAAGCGTCCCTTGTTGGGACCAGTGATGATCGCGTTGAGATCGGTATGCTCGATCGTGTCGCCGTTGAGCATCTTCAGGATTGGCTTACCGGCCTTCGGATGCCCGACGGGATATACGGCGTCGTAGTTAATAATCGGCTGTCCCTTGAGTGTAGTGCCGGTGGTCGCCAGGGCCAGCTCAGCTTGCGTGACCTGCGAGCGATACCACTCAGCGCCTACTGCTTCGACGTTAACGCTGCCGAATAACCCTTGAGATAACGAGCCTCCATCACCTTCGCCACCCGTGGTGGCGGCGGTGCTGTACATGAGGTTGTTACCTTCACGCTTGGCGGTAAGGGTATAGATGGTGGAGCCGCCTGGTGGGACCAGGCTCGGCGGATTGTTGCCGACGTTTGAGCCATCGGAACCGATATTCACCAGTTCCATTCCGATGACGTGTACGCCCGCGGTGCGAGTCGCAGGCTGATCTTTCAACGGAGTAGTTGATAACAGGTTGGTAAATGTAATGCGCAGACAGTCTCCACTGTTCATACGCAAGACAATTGGCCTCGGCCTCTTGTCGGACCGCAGGCGAACGTTGCCGGCGACGATCCCTTTGGCCGCATCAATCGCGACAACGTCCTTCTTGAGAGCGTAAACCATGCCGTACGGGTTCATGGCGCCGAGGCGGTTGAACATAATTGCCTGATCGAGCGCGACCACGTCAGCCTTGATTGTGCGAGTACAAACAGGCGTTGGAGTCGGCAAAGCGGCCGCCAAGCCTTCCTCAATCGGTTCAATTATTTGTGTTTGTGCTTGAGCGCTGGTAGCTATTAACAGCAGCGCGAAAGATGACAAAGAGAGCAGAATGGAGAGCTTCCATCTGCGGTGGGTTTTAAGTTTGCTTTTCATCTTCTTTTCCTCCTCGTATTCGAGGTATGACTATGGACCACGTCTCGAGCAGTCTCGAGAGAATTGAAGCGGCTGCTGCAATAACCATGCCTGCACGCGCTTGGTCCATGTTTGCTTTATGAGTAATTGTGAGGATGTCTCAGCGTGAGACATTGAGTTCAGGATGTGCTTCACGATGAAGCATTATGGACGTCTCTTTGGAGTGCGGGGCCGGGCTCCGCTTTGGTCTCGATCGAGCTTGATCTATAACAAAGCGGCGCCAGGCCGCCGCACTCCAGGGAGACGTTCGGCAGGTTCAAGTGTTTAGCGGGGCGCTCGACTTTGATGCCGAGTTTTTTGAGTTTGCGATAGAACGTTGGTCGCGGGAATTGAAGAATCTGAGCGCTTCTTCTGATATTGCCTGAAGTGCGTTCGAGTGTTTGCAAGATTGCTTCACGCTCGATCTCTTGCATTGGGACCAGTGGTGGAATTACAAAAGAGGAATTGCTGAACCGCGAACGTTGAAACTCCTCCGGCAGGCATTCGGGCATCAATTGATTGCCAGGACAAAACAGCACGGCACGTTCGATGACGCTCTCCAGTTCGCGAATATTTCCGGGCCAACTATAGCGAAGGAGGCGCATTACGGTTTCCTGTGAGAGGCTGCGAATGCTTCTGTCGTACTGAAGGTTGAAGCGCTCGAGAAAGTGCCGGGCGATCAAGGGAAGATCGTCAAGGCGTTCGCGCAAGGGCGGTACTTTAATCTTAATCGTGCTGATCCGAAAGTAGAGATCCTTGCGCAGGACACCGTCGTCCAACAACGCTGACGTGTTGCGGTTCGTGGCGGAAAGCAGTCGAAAATTGACATTGATCTCGCGCTCGTCACCCAGCCGTCGCAGCTTGCGCTCCTGCAAAACGCGCAAGAGTTTGGTTTGCAGGTGCGCGGGCATTTCCGCGATCTCATCGAGCAGCAGGGTGCCGCCGTTAGCGGCTTCGATCAAGCCGCGTTTGTCACGGTCTGCTCCGGTGAAGGCGCCTTTTTGATATCCAAACAACTCGGATTCGATGAGCTCGTGCGGTATCGCGGAGCAGTTGATCTGTATGAACGGTCCGGAAGCGCGATGACTCTGCGCGTGAAAGGCCCCTGCTATCAACTCCTTGCCTGTGCCGCTCTCGCCTTCTATTAGTACTGATGCGTCGGAAGGCGCTGTTGTACGGATGGTCTGCATGATCTGCTGCAGCTTCGGATTGCGGCCAATCATCCCGAATGTCTCGGCGTCGCCGCTCAAAGTTCGTTTGAGAAGCTCATTCTCACGTTTCAACGTCCCAAACTCCAAAGCGCGATTTACGAGTGTATAAAGACGATCCGGCGCATAGGGTTTCTCGAGATAGTAGTAAGCGCCGCGTTTGATTGCTTCGATCGTTATATCCACTGAGCCATGCGCGGTCATCAGGATCACTTCCGTCTCAGGCGTCTCACTTTTTACGTGTGTGATGACGTCGATTCCGGTTCCATCAGGCAGGCATAAGTCGGTTATTACGAGATCGATCAGTGTCTGGCTCAGGATCGCGGTCGACTCGGCAAAATTCTGCGCGGTTAAAACCCTGTAACCCGCTTCTGTAAGAATCACGTTTAAGGCTTCCGTGATGGTGCTTTCATCGTCGACTACCAGAATGTTTTTTCGTTGTGGCTCTTTCATCACTAATCCAATTTACACTGTGGCTCTTTCATCAGTAATCCAATTTACATAAGACTGTTGCATTTGACGCTGTAGGCGCGTCATCGAATTCTGGGCGGGAGTGTAGACGTTCTCTGCAACTACCGTTCACATGGCAGGACCAGCAATTTTTCGGGCAAGCTGCGGGAAAAAGCGGAAACCTGCACAGCTACTGCGCGCTTTTCCCCAATGTTCTTCCTCCTGAATGCGTTCACCTGGGTCGGGTCAGTACCGTAACGCGGTAGCGTCGGGTGGTCGGCGCTACCCGACGCTATCGCGTTTCGGTACTGACCTCATCCAACAACGGCAACGAATGGTTGTTGCTT
>JAICQI010000878.1 GCA_025937955.1 Pyrinomonadaceae bacterium | reverse complement strand
GTTGTGAAGACGCGATGCTTGTTGAAGAGATAAGTTCCGATCGCCGTCGGATCAATCCCCTCGATGTTCACATTCGCGATCGCGCACGACTGGTTCGGATCGAACGAAGTGTTGAAGCTCACTTTCGGCACGTCCTTCAAGCGATTCATCCAGTAGCGTGAGAGGTATCGGAGCCGGGCTTCTTTGCGCTTGCCGCCGATTCCGTTATGAAACAGTAGCGCCTCGCCAATCGCCAGCCGTGGCGCCGCGGAGTGCGTTCCGATCTCTTCAAACTTGCGAATGTCGTTGCTTTGCTTCGACTCCGCCGCCATCAGCGGCCACAGCTTCTCGATCTTGTCGCGCTTTACGTAAAGCAGCCCGCTTCCTTTCGGAGCGAAGAGCCATTTGTGCAAGCTCGTGCCAAAGTAATCGCAGCCAAGATCTTTCTGTTTGAAATCAAACTGTGCGAACGAATGCGCGCCGTCGACGATCGTCTCAATCCCTTTCGCTCGCGCGAGCTCGCAAATCTGTTTCACCGGCGTAATCTGTCCCGTGATGTTTACCTGGTGAGAAACGAGGATCAGTTTTGTTCGATTCGTGATCCCCTTTTCAAACGCCGCGGTGATCTCGCTGAGGTTCTTTGGCGGGATTGGGATCTTCACCATCTTCAACACGAGGCCTTCGCGACGTTCGCGTTGTCGCAACGTGGTCAGCATGCGCGGGTAATCCTGCGTCGTCGTGAGTATCTCGTCGCCCGATTTGAAGTCCATTCCCATGAGCAGGATCTCGAGCGACTCGGAAGCGTTGCGCGTGATCGCGATCTCTTCGCGATCGCAACCAAACATTTCTGCGAGTCCGGTGCGAATCGTTTCGGACTGCGGCTCGAGTAGTTGCCACATCGTGTACGCAGTCGCGTCTTCCTGCTGCCAGATGTAACGGACGAGGGCTTCGGTGACGATGCGCGGGCTCGGTGAGACGCCACCGTTGTTCAGATTCACGATGCCACGCGTGACAGTGAACGAGTTTTGAATGACTGACCAGTAGTCTTCATCCATCGCGACCTGTTCGGGCGTGAGGTGCGCGACACTTCGACTTGCTGCTTCAACCTCTTTCAGAAGCGCGCCGATCGACGGCACCGCCAACGCCGCGAGCCCCACGCTTTTACCTGCCAGAGAGAGAAACTTTCTTCTCGTTGAGATCATTTTTAGGATCCTTCGAAGACAATCTCCCCGTTGATAACTGTCATCACGCATCGCGTCTTCAAAATTTCCGGTGCGGGAATAGTCATGATGTCGGCGGAGAGAATCGTTAAGTCGGCGAGTTTGCCAACCTCGATCGTGCCGCGCAGTTTTTCTTCAAACGCCGCATAGGCCGGCCAGATCGTGAACATCTTCAAGGCCTGCGCGCGCGTGACTGCTTCTTCCGGATGCCAGCCCTCGCCCGAAAAACCCTTTTGGTCTTTGCGCGCTACCGCGGCATAAAACTCGATCATCGGTTCACCACGTTCGACGGGCGCGTCAGAACCGCCAGGCACGACAATGCCCGACTTGATAAAACTCTCCCACGCGTATGACCCCTGAAGCCGCTTGATGCCGACGCGACTCGGCGCGAAGAACAGATCGCCAATCGCGTGCGATGGCTGCATTGAAGGAATCACTCCCAGCTTCACGAAGCGGGGAATGTCGGCAGGGTTAACGATCTGTGCATGCTCGATTCGCCAGCGCGGATCGGCAACCTTTCGCTCCGCCGAGGGCACCGCTTTGAATGCCGCTTCGTACTCGTCCAACACGAAACGATTCGCACGATCGCCAATCGCGTGAGTTTCGACCTGTATGCCTTTGCGCAACGCGTCGACTAACATTGGTCGCAACTCTTCCGCCTTCACCGTCAGAAATCCGGAAGTGTCAGTAGCGTCTGAGTAAGGCTCGAACAGTGCCGCTCCACGCGAGCCGAGCGCGCCATCCGACACCACCTTGATCGTCCGGAAGGTAAAACGATTTCCATACGCACCGATGGTCGCTCCTTCGGCAAGCAGCCGCGTGGCACTGACGCCTGGTCCATGAACGGCTTTGTAGATGCGAAGCTTGATCGTGCCGGCGGCGTAAAGCTTCTTGAAGATTTCGACGTCGGCGTAACTGCCGCCCGCGTCCTGGATCTGCGTCCAGCCAAGTTCGATATTTCGCTTCACTCCCAGGACGACTGCGCGCTCCGCATCTTCAGGAGTCGTCGGTGGAACCTTACGCCGGACCAAACCCTGCGCGGTGTCCAGCAACATGCCGTTGGGCTCGCCGCTCTGTTTGTCTTTTGAGATCTCGCCGCCGAACGGGTTTGGAGTGTTCTTGTCGACGCCCGCGAGTTTCAGGGCAGCGCTGTTTGCCACTGCGCCGTGACCATCAGCGCGTCCGAGGATCACGGGATTGTTCGGCGCGACGTTGTCGAGGTCCCAACGCGTTGGAAACACGGGCGGTTTCCAGTGCGTTTCAATCCATCCGCGTCCCGTTACCCAATCGCCGGGTTTTGTCTGATCGACGCGCGCTTTCACCTT
>JAICQI010000676.1 GCA_025937955.1 Pyrinomonadaceae bacterium | reverse complement strand
GGGGACTGACATCAAGTATGGCCCAGGCGGAATGCTGGACGTTTACTTTGCCGCGCGCTACTTGCAGCTTCGCGATGAAGTGCTTGACGAAGGCGATGACCGATCGACAGCCTGCACGCTCGATCGTCTGCGTGAAGAAGGTTCGCTTGGTGAAGAGGACTTTGAGGTGCTGAGCAGCGGTTACAGCTTGTTACGCTCGATCGATCACAACCTGCGGCTGATCATGCACCGCTCGACACGCCTGCCCGATCCCAATCACGTTGCTGCGAAGGACGTGGCCACACGCGCCGGGTTCGGATCAGTGTCAGAGATGCAAGAAACAGTTAGCCAGCAAATGCAATTAATCCGCGCGTCCTACAACCGCATCCTTAATTAAGCCGCAGATAACGCAGATAAAATCCGGATTTCATCCGTGTACATCCGTGGCCCGCTTTTCATACCAGCAGCGCGTGCACCACTGGTGCGTCGCCTGCCGTTCCTCGAGCGTGTATTCCGCCGACGCGGGAAGTCGTTTAACGACCTCGCGCTCCTCGTCGTTCAGTTCCGACCACGTTTTCATCCTGGGTTTTTCACAACGCGGGCACTTCATATTTATTTAATATTTACTACCAAACTTTACTCGTGTAACTTAGCAATGGCGCGACGGGAAACCAAATCCTCGGCGTCGCGCATCAACGTCTCGGAGAACGGTTAACGGAGAACAAATGTTTCGGATTAAGGCCTCCTACGCGGACCAACTGGAATTACGAACCACCCTTGAAAAGGCTCGGGAGTTTTTTGGCGAACTCCGTAATTTTGCGGATCTGATGCCCGGCATCGAAGGCATACGCAAAGAAGCCGGCGGCATCATGCGTTGGGTGGTGCGCGCGGAAGTGCCGGTTATCGGTGCGGTCCATGCGACTTTTACGGTCGAGAAGACGGAAGATTCTCCCGAGCGTCTCGAGTGGTCACCCGCGCGCTCCGAAATGAAAAACTACCTGCGCTACGCGGCTGCTTTTGAAGAGCGTGGCCACAAGGTCTTGATCAAGATCGTCCAGCACGTCGAGCTGCGCCGCCAACACGCCAAAGACCTGCACCGCTTCGCGATCCTCGTTGGCGAGGGTGCAATCAGTGCCGAAATGCAAAAACGCGTCCGAGAGATGATCAAAACCTTCCTCGAACGCGCCCGCGTAAAACTCGAAACTGAAGAACCGCTGGACCAGGAAGCAATTCTCGACTCTCCTGCTTAGATCCGTTTTTTATCCGGTCTAAAATCCGGCAAATCCGCGGCTAGTCTTCCTTCCTTCTCCCATAACTGATCAGATTCGCGAAGACCCGGTATCCACCCGGCAGCCCGGCGCGGAGTTGTCGATACCAGACATAACTCGTGTAGATGTAATTCCCACGCCCGTAAGGCGCCACCAGCAGCCCGCCTTTCAACGGCGTCGCACCCGTATCATTCGTCGACAGAACAGCGGCGTAACGCGGGTCCCACTCTCTCGGAAAATAGAGCCCGCGCTCCTGCACCCAATTCGCAAAATCCTTCTGCGTGATCTTGTTCGGGAAATTCAGCAGCGGATGCTTCGGTAGCAGAAACGTGACCGGAGCATCTTCTTCGGTAACACGCTCGTTACCGATGATGATCGGATACGGAGCGAGCTGCGGACGCCCACGACTTTCGTTGGGATTCCACTCGTTAACCCGGTGATAGAAAACCACCAACGTGCCGCCATCTTCTGCGAACTTCAGCAAACGATTGTTTACTGGAATCAGATCCTGGTGCGCTTCGTAGCCGCGATTGTCGACGATGATCGTGTGAAAGACTGAGAGATCTGACTTAGCAATCTCATCGACCGTCAGCTTTTTGGCGTCAACTCCCAGTGCCGCCAGAGCCCGCTCCAGCGTTTGATCGTAGCTGGGCAAGTAACCCACCTTGCGGCCGCTCACCACCAACGCTTCAGCATAGACCACCGGAAGGGTCCTTCTCGCAATCGGTTCTTTCGGATTTCGCAAATCAACCGAAATCACAACGTCTGAATGCTGGGTCGGTGCGGTCAACGGCAATGGGGGGCGCACCACCAGATCTGATGTTTCCGTCGCGCCTGGACCCAGATTGAGCTCACGGCCCGTCTCAAGACTCTGGCCACTTACTCGCACAACTCCACGGAACTCTGAAGCAAGATGGTTCTGGAGTCGCACCTTGAACTCGAGTGGTTTCTGCCAGGTCGCCGGTGTGCTGACGTAAAGCGACGGTTCAACGTCGAGTATCTCAACCGCCGGCACGATATCTCTTCGAGTTTTGTTGTTCACTATAAACGAGACACCCTCAATCGCCAGCTCAGCCTCGACGGTGACCGGTTCTCCAAAGAGCCGGCCGTCATACAGATGTTCGGAGGCAGGAACACTTAAAACCGCGTTCTTTGGAGTGGCAATTTTCACTTCGGCGGAGGTTTCAGTGCCCGGCAATATCTTGTCAGCCGTGTCGAGTTTTGTATCCACGCCGAGCCCACGAAACTTCAGTTGCTTAATCTGGATCTCCGCCATGCCCCCATTGGCAACAACAGCTGCGAGCTTAGTTTCCTCGCCCGGAATGAGCGAGCCTTCGGAACCGAGCCCGACAACTGCGCCGCTGATGGTTGCCAGAGCTTTATCGAGCCGCGACGACATCAACTTGAACCGCTGTGGATCGGTGTCAGTCACTTCTTTCGGAGCAGTGAAGACGCCACGTCTTTTCGCGCTTAGCAACGACACGAGTAATTCAAGACGGCGATCGAGAAATTCAGTCAGCGGTTTACCTTCGATCGCGGGCGCGACGAATTTAGACGCTTCCGCTTGCGGTAACTGCAAACCGTCAACCGGTGTTTTCGCGTTTGCAGGCAGCGGCGCGGCGGTGGGTGCCTGTTTCACCAGACCGTAAGAAATCTGACGTGCTCCACCGGGCGGGACGGTTTTGGGCCATGGTCCCTGTGTCGCATGTTTATGCAGTCCCAAAAGCGCTTGTTGGGCGAAAGTCATACCGCGAACCGGATCGGTTTCGTTCGGATCTAGCGTAACGATTTGCGGCGGTGTAGTCCCTTGAGCCTGGCCTCGATTGCGCACGAAGAGTCGCTGCACCTGCCACGCGCCGGCCTGGCTCAGTTGTTCTGGAAACTGTTTGGGATCCGCAGCGGCGTCGAATGCTTGTAAAACTATTTGGCCCGTCGCCTGGTGATGTCCGTGACCGCTGGCCGTGTCGTGATTGGTGATTATGACGTCCGGGCGCAGCAACCGGATCTGCAACACCATGCGACGCAGCACTTCTTTCTCGCCCCAGGCGCGAAACGTTTCTTCAGCGGACTTCGAGAAACCAAAATCACGAAAGCCAAGGAAGTGTGGCTCGGAGCCTTGCACTTCAGAAGCAGCCATCGTCTCGCGGGCGCGAATCACGCCGAGCTCTTCGTAGAGCTCGGGACCGACGGCGTTCTGTCCGCCTTCGCCAAACGTAGAGAAGAGCGAGACGGTGTGAATGCCGTACTTGCGGCGCAGAATTGTTAGTGTGCTGCCGTCTTCGTCGTCCGGGTGCGCGGCGACACACATCACAGTCCAGGGACTGGTGAGATCGAGCAAAGCCTGATGCACTTCGGCCTTGTCAGCCTCCGATTGCACAGACGGAACAAACAACAACACCGCTAAAACAACTATCCACAGATTACGCAGCTTGTGTGTAATCTGTGGATTGCATTTCGATCTCATATATAAACAAGACTCCAATTT
>JAICQI010000208.1 GCA_025937955.1 Pyrinomonadaceae bacterium | reverse complement strand
TTGAAAATGGTTATTGGATCGGGTCAGTACCGTGACGCGGTAGCGTCGGGTCAGTCTCGCATTCGATATTCTCAGGGTTTGAATGACAAGCGAACCCGACGCTACCGCGTTACGGTACTGACCCGATTCAAGTTCGTTCCATTTACTGTTTCACTGCGTAGAACGAAGCCACTACGCCCGCCGGACTGACAGTTCCTGGTTTGCCGCTTGAATGCGGAATGGTTCTAACCACTGAGCCGACAATCGCTGCACGTTGAAGCGTGTCGTTGCTGTTGGGCCAAACCGGAACGAGCCATCCAATGTAGTCATAGATCCATTCTTCTCCGCCTACGATGCCGCGACCTTGAAAACGTACCTGTGCAGGTGAGCCGTATGCGAATGAGCCATGCAGAGCCAACGACCATCCTGTGCCACCGATGGTCCCGCCGAGCGTAGTGGAGGATGACGCAGTGATGACCAGCGTGGCGCGACCAAACTCAAGTTTGTTGAAGTCAGTCCCAATGTTCGACTCGTTGAGCAGGCTGCGATAGGTCCAGGTGCCAACAAACGGATTGTCAGTCATTATGATTTCTCCTTTTCCGTTTCAATTCGTTTCGTTCGCTCCACGCTGATGTACGGTGGTGGTTTGCTGGTATCAATGCCTAAGGTGCTGGGCTCGATGTAGCCGCTCGGATTACGGATAACAACACTCAGCCGCCACCACTCAGTGACCATCCGCAAATCGCCGGCGTTCGTCTGCGGGATTCCCGGCGTCCAGTCGAGCCAACGAATGTTTGCAGTGCCATCAGGAGCTACGACCTGCTCAAAGGTTTGCATCGGGCGGTGAGCCGGCCACCAGAGCGTTTCCCAAACCTTCTGCTCTCGATCCATCCGCTTATCGTTATCACTGGCTGGATAGATCTGATTGAAGAGCTCGTAGGTGATGTCGATCGGCTGTAGCGAACACTCATTGAAGTCGGATTGCCAGGGAACTGCCATGTATTTCGTGAGGTCTCCGGGCTGGAGGCCAACCGAGAAATCGTTGTCCTGGCTGAGATCGTCGCCGGCATAGAATGCGTAATTCTGATCGGGTACCGGGCCTGTGTTTGCTTGCGCGGCAGTCTGGCCGAAATTGGAAAACGCGCGATCGGGCTTGATGCGGTAGGGTTCAATCCAGATCGAAGGATTACGCATCACCCAACCGATTTCACCACCAGGACAGAATGCGCCGCCCAGCACATTACTAAGAACGCCTCGATCTAAATCGCGCCCGGTGCGGTTCACCCAGCCTGCATAAGGATGCAAGGGATCGGGGTCGGCCCAGCCTTCGAACTTCTCGTTGTAGAAGATACCGAAAGCCCATTGCCGCAGAACGTAATACTGATAATCAGTCAACCGGAAAAACTTCGACGGCAAGACGTTATTGATCGGATTGTCTCCGCACAGCAGCGGCATGCGCGGCAAATTGTGGACGCGGCTATCGGGCCGGCCCTTGATCATGAACTGGTTTTCTTCACCCGGCGCGCGGAGCAAGTCGAAGAGATACCTGCGCATCGGACCGTAAGGATCGTAGGTGTGGGCTTTGACGCATTTGCGAAAGCAGTTCCGCAGGAGTTGACCTGATAAATACTTTTGTAAGTGTTCGTGTGTGCGCCGGGAAAACAGATCCGTCATTTCGTCGGGATAATCGGAATCGGCGCGCAGGATGTTATCGACTTTATGCTTCAGTTCCTCTTTAGCCTCGGGTGCGGATTCCGAAGCAGGGAGCCACTGGTCCAGGTAATCATCAACATCTTCAGCGGTATTGCTCGCGATCAACTTGTGGGCGAAGTCACGTACTGCTTTCAACAATTTGCCGGTACGCTTTTCATTGAGCAGCGGTCGTTGCTCTCGCAGGGCAGTGAGCGAGGGCTCAAGAGAAGCCAGCTCAGCGGAAAGCTCCTCGACGAAGAGTTCGCCCGAGTAATGCTGTTCGATACATTCTTTCATGCATTCCGCTACTGCTTTGCGATCAACTACCGGAGGGCAACTGAGTTTCTCGTAATCAAACGTACCGCGCGTCGATTGATTGTGCGGAAAGTTTGACTGGCTCAGGGTGTCGCAAAGGAAGTTGTATTGATCCGGTCGGTAAAGAATGGTCCAGATGTCGCGATAGAACCAGGGTTTGTAATCCGGGTTCCAGCGCAAGCGCCCGGCGCGCCAATGAGTGAGTGCGCCCTCGTCAGTAGGTGGAATATGCTGTGGATCTTTGAATGTCCCGGCAGTGCCGTAGAGGTCGGTTCGCTCGGCAAACTTACGGATCGCCATGTCTTCGACGACGTCGTCCATCGTGACTACGTCCAGAATCTCCGGTACGTACGCGGGATAACAGCACACAACCCAGGCAGGGAACTCGACGTCAACGTAGCGAACTGCGCCGACAAGCTGTGAGTACATCGCCAGTCGAGCCATCACTGGTCCATCGGAGGTGTCGTCAAACCAGCCGTCGTTATTTGCGTAGTGATCGATACGAGGCTGACCAAAGTCGTCGTACAAGAACGTGCCTGAATTGCCGTGACCGCCGAGTACGAGCAGCCGTCCCGTATCGTCGGTGAGCAGATCGCCGAGTGTGTCGATGGAATTCGGTTTCAGCGGTGGCGGGAAAGTGCACGCGTAGTCTGCGCTGCCGCGATCAAAGTGCGCTCTTCGTTTCTTTCGATGATCGACCGTTCGTGGTCCAGGATCGATGATCAGTTGCTGGCGTGCATTGTCAGCTGTGATCGAAGCATTGCGCCGTGGATGATTTGACGCGTAACCGTGTTCGCCTTCGAGTTGCTTAAACTCGTACCACGACGACTTTTTGTTTGCGAGGTAGACACGCCACTGAATATCGATGAGTGTGCCCGCGTTGCCGCCGCCTTCGATATGGTCGCCGAGTTTCAACGGGCGACCATCGGGGTTCTCGTCGTCGTAGGCCCAGATCTGAAAGCGTGCGGCCTGTCGTTTCATTCGTCCCTGCGCATCCTTGAAAGCGGATATTGTTAACTCAGTCGTGCCGTCTGGAGAGAGCAACGGATTACCGCGGCTATCACAATCGATCGGCAGCGCGGCTGGTTCTTCCGGTGAAATGCAGAAGGCGTCGGGACTGTTGCCGAGGCGCGCAATGCCGATGCCCGGATGGATTCGATAGGTGGTAGGCATTTACGGTCCAGCTCCTTTAGTTAATCTAAAAAGTCGAGAGAAACACTGTTAAGGCGCAGCAAGTCGTTCTCTTCACAGTAATCCGCGCCGATCACGACCAGGGTAATCTGCAACGAAGTGGCGCCTTCGTCGATGAGGCGCTTCGCCGTCTTGGTTACGTTGACGCGATGATTGCGCGGGGTGTTGTGATGGCGTGGGCGCTGATCGTATTTGCGTGGCTGGCCAGGCGGCAGATCGCAGTGTCCGGGACCGCCGATGCAATCTGCGTGACCGAAGATCGCGAGGTAGCCGGCGTAATGAGCGTCCTCGATCGAAGTCGATGCGTTTGCGTCAGGCAGATTCAGGAAGACACGGATGAAACAGGAGCGAGGCAGCTGCGGTACACGATGAAGCCTGACCTCTGCTTGTTCAAATGAGCTCCGGACTGCTTCGGGAAGCCCAATCGGTTTTGAAACGAAGCGGCCCACGGGCGCCTCAATGCCCACCGGAATCACAAACGCGCATTTGACGTATTCGTATCCGAAGCGGGCCATGTTGAGCGTGTCGGCAATGGTGTAACTCCAGGGCGTGAGCACCGCATCGAGATCGAGCGGCAACGCGTGTGGGTTTCGCGTTTGCCATTCGTGCCAGAGGCGATCGATGTTGGCATGTATGGGCCAGAAGATGGGATCGAACGAGGCGGTCAGGTTGCTGAACATGTCGCCGTTTGTTGGTTGACTGTAAAGATCGTCTCGCGAGTGTGGGCGCCGGCCCGCCACGCGCACGCTGGTGTTACGTGTTAAGGCGAGATCGCGCCTGGTGGCATAACCTACTGGAGTCTGGTCCGTTTCGGGAGTGGGGTTCTCACCGCCGGTCCAGATGTGCATTGTGTTGTGCGGGTTCTGATCCAAAAAGCCGAATGAGTCGTCGTAGAAACTGCCGCCACCGAAATCACGAAATGTTCGCAGAGAGAGTATCTGGTCGATGTCTGCTGCCGTCGGATAGTGGTAGCGGATTACCGTGTTCATGGTTCCACTGCCGAACTCCGATGGGTAACGGAGCGGATACCAGAGCGAGTTGGAGGCAAGCAGTGCATCGATAAATCGCTCGCGATGCTTGCCGACTGTGTACTTCTTCTCAGTCAGCGAGGCGACGGCGTTGAAGAATGTTTGCTGCGATGGGTAATGCTTATGTTCCTCGACCATTCCTTTGCGTAGCTCCTGGATGGCTGCAGCAGGCAATGGAGGCTCGGCCTTTTCGAGAAACTCGAGCGATTCGTTTGTCAGGTAGGCCTTATAAGAACGGGGGATTATCTCGCCGTTCTCCGGACGTTCCGGGCAATACTGCGGCATCGTGAAATCCCAATAGGGCATGGTGACGCCGGGGCAGACGTCCTGAAGTGTTTGTTCGAATTCGTAGAGATAAATGCGATGCCAGGGAAGAAAGCGCTCCCAACCATGCTGGCAGTGGTTCTGATGGATGAGCGCCATGTTGTTGTAGCTGCGTCGATCTTCGGGCCACTTGTTGAGGTTGTAGAGTTGGCGAAAGGCCCAGCGGAATTTCTCGATCTCCGTTGCAGACATGCAGTCGAGATTCATGCGCTGCTTCAGTTCGCCATGTTTGTAGGCGTATTCGTTTGGCGAGTCATAGATGTCGAACGTTCGCGCCGCAGCTTCGACGTTAGTTGCCTCGACGGTTTCTTTACTTGTTTTTATTGTGCCTTCGACTGGGAAAGTGATCTGATGATCTTCGACCGGGCAGCCGTCATCAATCCATTCGGCGATGAAACTAATGTCGTCGTGGGAAACGATTTTGCCTCCCCACATCAAGCGCGGATACTGGTTACCATCGAACGGCGCCGCGCCGCGTAGTCCTTTGATTAAGCCGGACTGCGCGCTTCGTTTTGTCGCGGGCGTGGTGTGGTGGCAGCAGGAGGACGCTGGTGGTTCGGCTTCGGCTGGTGCTGGCGCAATCATTCGAATGCCATAGATTTCGACGTCGAGAAATTCCGGCAATGGTAGATTCCAGAATTCAGGATGCCCGTCGTAATCCGCGTTCGCACCGGCAGCAGCGCGGTTGAGAATCTGCTTGACCCTTTCATAACGCGTGATCTGCGCAGCTTCCACCATTGTTTGTTCCTCCTTCACATTAGTCCCGCAGTAGTTTCGGCAAGAATGAGATCACTGTGATTTAGAGTTGAAGCGTGAGTTGTACTTGTAATAAACGAGCTTGAGCGGCGGTGAGAATAATGCGAAAAATCTATGGCGTCAATCTTTTATATCATGGTTGCCAGACAGAACCGTCTGTGTACTCTATCCGGGTCACATTGGGTAAGTAATAGCAGGGATAAGTTTTTAGAAGTTTCTCGTTGTCACGAATTCTCACGAGTTGCTTCGACTTTCGGTCGAGAGCCAATGGACCACGGGCGCAGAAACGGGTGCGATCGAGGAATTCGTAACTCGGTGCTACAGGTCGGAAGTTGTCCGGCTCTTTACCCTTGGCGATCTTATGCTGTATTTCCTTCGTCTTACCGCGGCCGATCTCTTTCTCGAAGCGAAGACTATAAGTCAGGAGCTCACTCTCGGTGGCGGAGTCGCGAAAGACGAAGTCGAGACTGATTGATTTGATCGATTTACTGCTCAGGTTTTTCACAACGACCCCCACCCCGAAGTCACCGGCGCCCGCGCGGTGCTTCCATCTGTAAACCGATGCTATTTCCGGTTCGGGCCCGATGGATCCAGTGGGCCAGCTGCTTTCGCCCCAACTATAACGTTTGATTTGAAGCACCTGTTCAGTGGTGGACGAAGTTTGTCCCAAAATCGAGACACTTAGTACCGTTAATAAGACTAGAGTCGAGGTGATGATTTTCATATCGTCTCCTTCGCGACCCAAATACTAAAACCGGTCGGTTGGCTGCTCGCCACAATCCTGGGCGCCTTCCGCAATGTAACTTTCTAACACTGTGTTCTGCGAATGCAGGCCTTCAATCTCCCCGTAGAAAGCAGTGTTTGCAATATGAACTGAGTACTTCGTGGGCATTTTGCTTGCCAGGATCTCTTTGAAAGCCACTTGCATAAGGGGATCATGTTTGAATTTCTGAAAGTAAATACAGAACTTCGTTTTCTCCTTGTTCTGTATGACATAGTCAGGAACCAATTCGACAGTAAAGTGATAGGTCGTGCCCGCCTTATAAAGATAGCCCGCACCGTAACTGAGTATATGCGGCTGATCCTGTGGCGAGCCAGCTTCAGCAGGCTGTGGCTCGATGCTGCCGGTCAACGGGTACATATCTATCCGACCCCGCCACTCGCTCTTCTGATAATCAAGAAATAGCTCCAGCTCAGGGTTGTGATAGCCATCCTGCGAGAACTCGACGTCGTACATAATACGTAGGCCGAGAGGGCGACCCGCCTTCGACAGATAAGGGGCATACCTCACGTTGAAGACGCGTGTGCGTGGCATGACGATCTTGCCACCCTGTCTTCGCAGTTCATCCTCTTCTTTATCCATGCCCTTCAGATATCTCTCGTCGATCAACTCCCTCATTCTTTTTGCTGCGGCCGGCGGCATAGTTCGAGAACTTGGCATTATGACCGGGGATTTGCGCCGCAGGGTAGGTTTGAAAAGACGTCTGAAAACCAGGCGGTAGCTCTTTCCGTCGATGCCCTCGCCGCTGAGTACCACTCTGAACGGGCGGTCCGGCACCTTCATAACTCCGAAAAAATCCGAGTCGCCGGATGGGCCGGGTTGCCGCTGAATCAATATTTTTTGGATAACATTTCCAGCTTGATCAATGGCATCAAACTTCGCGGTGCTAATTGCGTCTTCACCGTAGATCCTCGCCCGGACGGAGTACTTAAAGCCCTTCGTCGGCTCACCCTTGATCTCGCTGTGGCCCGGATGGTTAGTGATCCAAAGCTGAAGAAATTCGAAATCTTCGAAAGCGATGTCAGCTGAGGACGGCGTTTCGACGATCGTCTGTTTGACTGGGCGTGGTACGACGTCCAGTTGGGATGGACCGGCTCCCTGATTGAACCATGGATGTGAAACCACGAACAACAGTGCCAATAGACCAAAGGATCTAAACATTCCTGATCTCGCTAGCTGGACGCTGTACCTGAAATGGGATCAAGTTGTCGTGTTATTCAACTTATGATTGGAGACGACGATCGGAATCGAACCGATGAATAAAGGTTTGCAGTCTTACAGAGCCTCTTTCTCTGTGTTCTTCGCAATACGCCTCAGTTTGTTTCTATCAGAGTTTCAGTGATAAAACCAGCCTCTGAGTATGCCTAAGATCTGCTCGGTATTAACTCGTTTGCACAGTTTCTGCACAGCCGCAAAGCTCTTAAATCTGACTTACAGCCAGCTTCATGATGACACTATAGAGTATTGATCTTCATGGATTAGAAGCGTATAAACAGAGACCCGTCAAATTTTTTAGTCCAGTCAATAAAACCTTACCTTAGGAGGACTCGGAATGCTCAAGATTCTCGCCGCCGGTGGCATATTGGCAATCGCCACACTATTGTTGTTCGGGCCAGTTCAAAATACGTCAAAACTAGAGCAGCTTGAGAAATCGCCAGATCGCGGTAAGCTCACTTGGCGATCTCAGATCGCAAAGGCCAAGGGACAACAGCGCGTTCTTATGAGGGCAAGCATTGTTGATTATTCAGTACCTCGAAGCTTCGACGACGCCTTGGCAAATTTCCATCTCATCATTGCCGAACCTCTGGACAGTCGATCATATGCCACAGCATATGACATCCGAACGTGGTATAAATTTCGCATTTTAGAGAAGCTATCGGCCCCTACTGTACCGTGTACCAACTGCCTTAGTTCAACCGATCCGCCACCGGACCTTCTGCCTTTGGAAGCCAATGAGTTTTTAGGTGCCAAAGTCGGAGGCGAAGTGGACGTTGATGGGGTGAGAATCATCAGTCAAGATCCTACGTTTCCAAACTTCGAAATCGGTCGGCGTTATTTGCTTCTAGTTGCCCTTGACTCCAAAACAATGGTAGGAGCCCTCCGTACTGGACCAGGGGGTGCTTTCGCATTGAACTCAGATGAAAGATTAGAACCGCTTACTGTAGGACTTAGACATCCATTTGGGGAAGAACTATCGCAGCAGTTCGGGAACTCTGTAGCCAAGTTAAGACTGTCACTCCAACAACAAAAACAGCGCTAACTTGGATTGCCTGCTTCGGAAATAAACACCTCAATCACTTACAGGAGTATCCACATGGCTTTGCAGTCGTCATCCTCAACGGCGAGAACTCTCTCAATCGCTGGCGCTATGCTCTTTTTTGTTGTTGCTTTTGTATATGCTGAAGATTGTCCACCATGTTTTTTTAATCAGACTCCACCGAAGACGGCTGGCAATGGCACTGCGGCAGACGGGCGACCTAAGTTGACCGTTCAAATAGATTCCTCTTGGAATGTAAATAATTCCGGGACACCGCAAGGAACCACCAATGC